>PLWR01000260.1:0-22555 GCA_003165615.1 Acidobacteriota bacterium
TACACTTAAATTAAAGACGCTCTAGAAGCTGGCGGTTCGGAATTAGGAATCCGGAATTAAGGCTTAGACCGGGAACGCCGGGTCCGGGGTCGCGAACATCAGCCCAAAACGCCGGGTCCCGGGGCATTAAACCCGAATCCCGAATCCCGAAACCTGAGTCCCGAATCCAGTGTCAAGTGTTCCGAGTCCCGAGCAGGTGAATCACAATGGAAATGGTTGAACCCAACGCACTACCGCTGCCAGACTTACTGGAACCGCAAGAGGATTCTCCTTATCTGCGGCGGCAGAAATCGGTTCCCATGCGGCGCAGCCGGATATCGCGGCGAGTGCGTTTGGCACTGTTCGTGATCGCCGTGCTCCTGCCGGTCGGTTTCACGGGCTATGGTCTGGCGACGTTCGCCTTGACCTCACCCTATTTCGTGCTGACGTCACCGGAAGACATTGTCGTGACGGGGAACCACTTCGTTTCGCGGGAAGAAGTGTTGGGCGCGCTGGGGCTGCCGTTAACGGGAAACCTCAAGACGGGCACCAACGTTTTTCACATGTCGCTGGATGTCCGGCGGCGGGGCGTGGAGACTTTGCCCTGGGTGCACACAGCTTCGGTGACCCGCATCCTGCCCCACGGGTTACTGGTGAACGTCACGGAACGGACCCCCGTGGCCTATGCCAATGTTGGCGGGCGAGTGAGCCTGGTGGACGAAGACGGCATGCTGCTGGATAAGCCTGACAACGGCATTTTTGATTTCCCCGTCCTCTATGGACTGGAGAACCTCGTCAGCATCGACGATCGGCGCGCGCGCCTGGCGCTTTACCTGGATTTCATGCGGCAATTGGGGGGGGAGGCTCCCCGTGCCGGGTGGATGATTTCGGAAGTCAACCTGACGGATGGGGAGGACCTGAAAGCCCTGCTGATCAGCGGGCAACAAACCGTGCAGGTGCATTTTGGGCAGAAGGACTTTCTCCCACGGTTTCAGAAATTCGTGACCTTGCTCCCGGAGATTCAGAAATCGAATGGTAAACTGGGTTCAGTTGATTTGCGTTATGGCAATCAGATCGTCGTGGATCCACCGGCGGCAGAACCGGCCGTGGACGGGGCCGCCGCGGCCAGTGGCGACCGAAAGGACTAACTGAAGCTCTTGGCGCGCAAAAACCACTTCATTGTCGGGCTCGACCTGGGGAGCATCAAGACCTGCGCTCTCGTGTGCAAGCCGAACTCCGAAGGGAAGCTGGAAATGATGGGGCTGGGCATTGCGGAATCCAAGGGTTGGCGCAAAGGGATGATCGTCAATCTCGACCTTACGGCGCTGGCGGTGAGGAAAGCCGTGGAGGGCGCGGAAACTGCCGCGGGCGTTTCCATCGAATCTGCTTACGTCGGGGTGGCCGGCGCGCACATCAAGGGAGTAAATTCCCAAGGGGGTATTACGCTGGGGAAGTCTGCCACCGCGACCCGCGAAGTGGAACGGGATGACATGCGGCGGGTCAGTCAGACGGCGCAAGGCATCACTTTGCCGGAGGATCGCCAGCTTCTGGAAGTGCTTCCGCAAGAATTCCTGTTGGATGCCCAGGACGGCATCCGCGACCCGGTGGGGATGGTGGGGGCGCGTCTGGAAGTGAATGTACACCTGGTGACGGCTTCCATCACCGCATCGCAGAATGTGGTGACCGCGGTGAACCATGCCGGGGTTGAGGTTCTGGGCACGGTTTTTGAGCCGCTGGCTGATGCGGGAGCCTGCCTGACGGCGGATGAGCGGGAGCTGGGCGTGGCGCTGGTTGACATCGGCGGCGGCACTACGGACATGATTGTTTATCACGGCGGCGTCGTGCGGCACTCCGCGGTCATTCCCGTGGGCGGTGAACACTTCACCAACGATATTGCCGTGGGGTTGCGTACCCCCATTCCGGAAGCGGAAAAGATGAAGAAGGCCTGGGGCGACCGGGACCTTGCCAAGCTTGCCGACAGCACCATGGTGGAGGTTCCCAGCGTGGGGGAAAGGCCTTCCCGCGTGGTGACTTATGCCACGCTGAGTGAGATTATTGAGCCGCGCGCAACGGAGTTGCTGGAGTTGATTCAGGCGGAAATCGGCCGCTCGGGTTGCGAGAAGCAGTTGGGGGCAGGTGCGGTCCTGACCGGCGGGGGAGCCAAGCTCGGCGGCTTGACGGCCCTGGCGGAACCGATTCTTGGTATGCCGGTACGGGTGGGAATTCCCGACGGGTTGGAGGCGATGGGCGATACGCTCCCTGACCCGGCGTTTGCGACGGTGGTAGGGTTGGCGATCTACGGGCACCACCAACGATTACTCCGGGACGCCAAAGAGCCCACAGGGATGTGGGGAAGGATTTGGAATAAGTTTAGCCATTGAAAGAATTGACAATTGTCGATTGGAAGGGCCGAAGCGAGGAGTGAGAAGCGAGAAGCTGGAAGGGATTCGTTCGAGCTTCGAACTTCCAGCTCCTGACTTCCAGCTTCTGGTTCGTTCCAATCGACAATCGTCAATGGAAGGAGCCATCATGGGGAGTGACAGCAACTTAGGCGACCTCCGGGTGGATTTCTCGGACGAACTGCGCGACGGCGCCAAAATCAAGGTGATCGGAGTGGGTGGGGGTGGGGGCAATGCGGTCAACCGCATGATCGCTGCCGATGTGAAAGGTGTGGACTTTCTGGTGGCCAATACCGACGCGCAGGCGCTCCAAGCTTCCAACGCCCCTTTGAAAATTCAACTGGGCACGAAGCTGACCAAGGGATTGGGTTCGGGAGGCAACCCGGAGATCGGGCGGCGGGCGGCGCTGGAAGACACCGAAAAGCTCATCGAAGCCCTGGAAGGCGCGGACATGGTGTTCGTCACCACCGGCCTGGGCGGGGGCACGGGGACGGGAGGCGCTCCCATCGTCGCCAGCCTGGCGCGCGAACTGGGCGCGCTCACCGTGGCGGTGGTCACCAAGCCCTTCGCCTTCGAAGGCAAGCGCCGCATGATGCAGGCGGAGCAGGGTTTGGCAGAGCTGAGTCAGGGTGTCGATACGGTCATTTGCATTCCCAACGAGCGGCTGATGCAGTTTGTCGACAAAGGGACGAGCTTTTTCGAGGCGTTTCGCATTGCCGATGATATCCTGCGGCAGGGCGTGCAAGGAATTTCCGATATCATCACCATCACGGGAATTATTAACCGTGACTTCGCCGATATCAGAACGATCATGGAAGGCATGGGCTATGCCGTGATGGGAACCGCCGTGGCCAGCGGAGAGAACCGCGCGGTGGATGCGACGAACCTCGCCATGGCCAGCCCCTTGCTCGAAGATGCGAGCATAAACGGCGCTCACGGCATTTTGCTGAACATTACCGGCTCAAATAAGCTTACACTGTATGAGGTGCATGAAGCTTCCACCATCGTGCAGAAGGCTGCCGCGGAGAATGCTAACATTATCTTTGGTGCTGTCCACGATGAGTCGATGGGAGACTTCGTCAAGGTCACGGTGATTGCCACAGGCATTAAGTCCGAGCGGATGGGCATCAAACCGCTCCCAGCGCTTTCCCCGGCGCTGCGCACGGCGCAACAGAGCGTTAAAATCCATGAGGCCAAGAAAGAAAAACTGCCCGTGGAAGCACCACCTCCCAATGTGACCGCGGAGATTGAGGAGGACGATCTGGACAAACCGACCTTCCTCCGCCGCCGTAAAGAGGAAAGGAAATAGGGGAGTGGAATACCTCTTGCCTTCTGCGGTCGATTCACTGTATTTATCAAAATCCTGGCTTTGTGGCCCCGGTGTGCGGAAAACCCCATGGCGGGCTAACATCATCTGAGGAAGAGGCGCAGGTCTGACCGCCGGGGGCGAGAGCCGGGATCCCCAGGCGGCCTCGACCAAGTGCCTATCCCAGACGTAAACTGAAGGAGACTCTTGAGACGGACGCCCCAAACTATGCTGGCGAAGATTATTGGCGTGGCACTGCTCGCCGGAGTTTTAGCCAGTTGCGGTTCCAATTCTTCGACCAGCCCTTCCAACGCCCCCACAGGGAACTTGATTACCATTGTGACCGATGTCCCAATTTGCAATGCGATTTCCGCCAGTGTCGTCGTGCAGAACTTGAATTTCAGTCAGGTAAATGGCGGGCCCATCGCTAAATACCTTAATACCACCAGCGCCTTCGCACCGGAAATCCGCCTGAACCTGCAACAACTTCGGGATTTCAGCACGATCCTGTATTCGTATCCCGTCAAGGCGGGGAGTTACAATCAGGCGACTCTCGATTTTGAACTCGGGTCGGTGGCAGCTTATGACCCGACCCTGAGCCCGCCCGTGCGTACCTTCAACGTGGCTTTCACAAATTCCAAGCCCCTTATTACCATCAATCCTCCCCTGGTTATCACCGCCGGCCAGGCTAACGTCATGGTACTGGATTTTGACGTTCTGCGCATGTTGCTGACCAATTCCACCGGGAATATTACCGGCCAAATCACGCCCGTCGCCAACATCACGCAATTGTTAGCTACCGGCCCGACGGGCGCCGTTAATCCCAACGGCTTTACCGAGTTAGACGATCTGTGGGGATTTGTAAGGAGTATCTCCAACACCAACACCACTTCCAATCCCACCTATACGGGCGACTTCCAGATGCAACTCCTCTCGCCCTCGACGGCGGACGCCCCGCAGGTGCCGATCAATATAACCCCCACCACCAACAAAATCGGGTTTTCCGACCTCGGCCACCTTCTGCCCAACAGTTATGTGGAAGTGGACGCGATTCTGGATAGTCAGGGCAACGTGGCGGCAAAGACGGTTGAAGTCCAGGCAATTGAAAACCCATTCCCAACGGAAGCGGGAGTAACCGCCAGCACGGCGCTGATTGGCCCGATTGTTTCCATTCAGACGGATTCCGCCGGAAATCCCAAGCAACTCAATCTGTGGGTGCATGACGCCGAACCCGATGATGCCGGTACGATCCCGATGGATAGCATCTTCCAGGTCGACCTTACTGCCGGCCCCACCTATCAGGCCTCGGTTATGGGACCGAACTTCGCCAACCTTTCCTTTGGGCCGCTGAATTTGGCCGTGGGTCAGGAACTTGTCGTCCACGGAGCTTACACCAAGCCTCCCAGCACCACAGGTGCTCTAGGTTCACCCGCGTTGCCCTTCACCGTCGAACCTACAGCGATTTATCTGAAAATGCAGTCGATGCAGGGGACGTTGAACTCCAAGTTGCTGATTGGATCGGATGATGCCACCGGGGTCTTCATTCTCACTCCCTGCTGCTCGCTGTTAAATGGAGTCCCCATCTACGTCGTCACCAATAACCAGACGACGTATGTTAATGCCACGGGATTGGCTGCTGTCACCGGAGTAGCCCCATTGCTGGTCAAGGGCACGGCCTATTATGAGGCTCAGGCGGTTACCATCAACGGGGTGACCATTCCGGCGGGCACGCTGGTGTTTCAAGCCAAACAGGTGCACGTGCTCCAGTAGAAATCTCCGCGCCCTCACCATGCCGGCAGATTTCGCGATGTTTTCCTTTTATCGCCCGGAAGCCGGGTGAATTTCAGATCGCTTCCCGTCAACATCTTGGTCAAAAGGATGATTTGCCCCGCGTGGTGGGAGAAGTGTTCGGCAACGTGGAAAGTAGCCTCGATTCCTGTCACCTGGTACTTCTGGATGCTGTGAACGCGCCCCCAATCTTTCGGGGAAACCTTGCGCAGGACGCGGCACGCTTCCAACACTGCCTTGCGGAGACGGCTTACCAAAACCCGGCGGGGCAGGTGACGGCGCTCGCTAAACTCCAGGTCACGCTGGCGAACATCCGATTCGCCGCCCAAGCCGGATATAATCCACTGACGCACATTGCCCGCGAGGTGCAGCACCAGGTTTCCCACGCTGTTGGAAGCTTCATGGGGCCGCCACCAGATCTGATCGGGTGAAAGCTCTTCCAGGCAACAAACGATGCGCGGCAAGTAAACTTCCCTCAACACGTGTTCTGCCTGGGTGATAACGGGATGGGTTAGATCGGTCTTGGCCATGATGCTCCTATAGTCCCGAGGTGGTATTGGCGCGGCTATGCTCCTGCGCGTATACTCCCCTCGCGGGGCTCGAGATGATGAATTCCCCCCAGCAAGTGATGATGAAATGCAAGCAGTGGTTCCTGAGTGAAAAGGGCTTTGCACTCGGCATGAGCGCCACCGGAGCATTTTTCATCGCCGTGGGCATTCATCGCTTTTGGGTACGTCCCGAGCATTTTGGGTTGCCGAGTTTCCTGGGGTGCGTGGCAGCCGCCTTTGGCGCATTCTTCCTTCTGTTGGTTACCGATTATCTTCTTCACCACGCCCGCTTGGTATTCATCCCCTGGTTTATCTTTCTTATCTATTTTGCCTTGGTCCAACCGCACTTTGCCGTCGGACTGGGCCTCGCCTTGGGATTCCTCGTCGTGTCGCAATTGAGAAGCTAGGAATTGGCCGCTCGAAATCTGCCGCCTGCCGCTATCGTCAACCTTCCGGATAACACGTATCAACCCACAGCTCACCGAATTTAAAATCCCATGATCGCGGGGAGAAACCTATGCTTCCCGAACAAGGATAGAACGTCATTTCACCAAACAGGGGCCGGTCCTCATCATACAAATCCACTCGCACAAACGGAAAGCCTGCCCCCAGTTCCTCCGCGCCTCCCAGCAGTTCAGAAAAGTGGGGAGGTTTCGGGACTTCTTCTTTTTCCACTGGAAGGCCATAGGCAATATTCTGGGCAATCCAATTCCTATCGTAGAAGCGGAGATAATCGGTTTTGGATCTCTTGATAATGGCGTGGATATATTCAACTCGTCCCGAATAGACGTAGAACTTGTACTCGTAGGACACGTCCCCGGGCAACCGGTGGAACGGCTCAACCAGAATATGGGGATCAATTTCGCTGTACGCCCATTCCAGCAGAAGGGGATCCTGGCGGGCATTGATCCACGTGTCGCAGCGCAATTCAATCGAGTCCCAATCTGACGGAGGTTCGTGAACAAATATATTCCATTTGCAGCCATGGTTTGCCTTGATAACAAAAGGCGCCTTCCAGTTGCGTTCGGAACGCGGAGGCAATTTCTTGCCTGACCACAGGGTGGGAGTAACCCAGGCGTCGCCAAGTTTTTTCCGAACGTAGTCCTTCGCGAGAATTTTGTCGCTGAGTATGGGAAGCAGGGGGTTTCGGTCATGCAATTTTCTATATTGGATTTTTTCGTTGAAGGTTTTCGGATTTCGAAGGTCAGGCCATCGGCCATGGGAGCGCAAATAAAAAAGAGAAAGGTTTAGCTCCGGCGGCAGCACAGACCTTACGTAGTGGTAAATCCTCTTTGCTGTCTTGTTCATTGCTGCACCTGATAATCTAATGTCCGGTGTTCTGCTTGTAACCGCGAGGCAGTTAATCTGAATGGGGCAAGCCGCTAGCGTCGCCCACGGATTTCCTCCTGGACCCGGCCCTTCCATTCGGCGCTTTCCCAGTAGGTGAGCCAGAGATAAAACGTGGCGTAGCTTCGCCAGCCTTTCCATGCCCGCGCTATTTTGTGCACGCGTTCGGGGGTTGGCCGTTTGCGCAATCCGTAGAAATAGTGGATGACTTTCTGCAAACCCACGTCGGCGGCGGGCAGGCAGTCCAGATGCCCTAGCGCACGCAATCCCACATATTGCGCCGTCCAATGCCCCACACCTTTCAGCTCCAGAAGCTTTTCGTGGGCCGCTGACGGATCGAGTTCTCTTAGGTTTTCAGGGTTGAGCGTGCCATCGAGGGCGAGGCGGGAAATGGCGATAATGTAGCGGGCCTTTGGACCGGAAACCTGAAGGGGCAGCAGTTCGCGCGGGGTGGTCGCGGCCAGCTTGGCGGGCTCCGGAAACGCGCTATATCGTTGCCCATCGAACGCCACCGATCGCCCGTATGTGTCAATCAGCACCTTCTTCACTTTGTACGCGAACGACAGGTTTACTTGCTGTTCGATGATGGCGGAAGTGAGAATTTCATAGACTCGCGGCGCTTGGGGCACGCGCATGCCGCGGAAGTGAACGATGAGTTGGCGAAGCACCCGGTCTTCCTCTGCCAGCGCGTAGAAAGGCTGCAGGTCAAGGTCCGTGGAGAATTGGCGCGCCACCGCTGCGGTAACGGCGCGACGCGCGCGATCATTGTCCGGCCCCGCCAAAATCCGAACTCGCAGCGCAGGCTTGTCCGGGTCTCCTTCCTCACCCACTCCGTAGAGAATCAGTTCCTCGCCGAATTCCAGCACGCGGCGGTATTCGCCGTCCACAAAGTAGTCGAGCAAGGGGGCGAACTGCCTCCCATTGAGCAAAGCGGGCGGGCTCAGAATAAATCGCAGCGACTGAGCAAAGTTAAAGGGCGCGCGTGGATGGATAAGCATAGATTCTCAAGTGTCCGCTCCATTTTGCCCTGAGGCGTCACGCCGCGCAAGGACTGGAATTAGCTGCCCACGGAAAAACACCTTCATGCTGTCAATGCGCAGGATGATAGCCGTAAAGTTTTTTCCCCCAACCGGAAAAGCCCACCCTTCCAAACACGCCACACGGAATTCGGGTTAGAATTGCTGCAATGAAGACGCAAACCATCGCGATCATCGGGGGCGGGCCGGCGGGGGCCACGGCTGCGGAAAAACTGGCGCGAGGATGGGGACTCGGCAGTCCAGGTGGCAGCGGGCATCGCGTTCTCGTCTTCGAAGAAAAAATCGGCTGGGAGAAACCCTGTGGGGGCGGGCTCAGTCACAAAGCCTTGCGGCGTTATCCTTTCCTGACGGAGGCGACGAGTGGCGCGAAGTTGCTGCACGACGCAGAGTTCATTGCGGCCACGGGGACGGCAATGCGTTTTCACTTGCGTGCGCCCCTGGCGATTTATTCCCGTGCTACTTTGAATCGATTGCTTCTGCGGCGCGCTGAGGACGCAGGCGCGGAAATTGTGAATGACAGAATTGTGGAGCTGCGGCGAAGGGACTCCGGCTGGGAAGTTGCCGGCCGCGGGAAAACCTATCGCGCGGATTTTGTGGTGCTCGCGGCGGGTGCGCGCACGCGGCTGCGGCAGGCGTTGACAGAAAATTTCCTTCCGCGCGATTTCATGCTGACCTTCGGTTACTACCTGCCCGTCCCGTGCGAGCTGCTGCGAGTGCAGTTTTACGAGAAGTTTGAAGGGTACGCCTGGGCCTTTCCACGCCCGGACCATGTCTCCGTGGGCATCGGCGCCAAGGTGGAAGAGGGAACCATGTCTGCGCTCCGCGAGCGTCTGGGTGCATTCATGCGAAAATCTGGCTACGCTCCGGATCCGGAGAGAATATTCAGCCACTTGCTGCCATCCCTTTCTGTGGAAAGCTGGGGAAGTCTGCGCCTCGAGGGGCCGGGATGGGCCTTGGCAGGAGATGCCGCCGGCTTGGTGGACCCCGTTACGGGCGAAGGGATTTATTACGCCATGCGTTCCGGAGACCTGTTGGCGGAGGCTCTGCTGGAAGGTCTCCCCCAGATTTACTCCGAGCGGGTGCGCAACGATTTCGGCCGATCATTGGCGCTGGGAGCGCGGATGGCGCGCATGTTCTATCACGGGGAGTTTCTCGGTGGCGGCGTTACCACACGCATGATAGAGTTCGGAGCGCGTAGCCGCAAGCTTCTCGAGGTCATGCAGGATCTCATTGAGGGCACGCAGTCCTATGCGGGGCTCCTTGCCCGCCTGCAAATGGCCATGGCCCGCACGCTGCTGGACGTGGGCGTGGGGCGGCTGCGCGAGGCGTTCGATCCGCCGCCCGCGACTCAAGGCTGATTGACCCTTAACCCGGCGTCTGCGCCGCGATACGAAAGCATCGATCCGCATATCAAACAGGAAGCAGATTCATGCCGACCAAATCACAGGAACTTTTCGCCAAAGCCCGTCGCCTTATGCCGGGCGGAGTAAATTCGCCGGTGCGCGCATTCCGGGCGGTGGGCGGCGATCCCCTTTTCATGGCTAGCGGCAAAGGCGCAATGATGACCGACGTCGATGGCAGGAGTTACATCGACTACGTGCTCTCCTGGGGGCCCCTCATTTTGGGGCATGCCCACCCGGAGGTGGTGGAAGCGCTGGCGAAAGCGGTGGAGGCGGGGACGAGTTTTGGCGCCTGCACGCCGGGTGAAGTGGAATTGGCGGAGCGCATTTTGGAGGCCTGTCCCTCCATGGAACGAGTCCGGCTGGTGAATTCCGGCACGGAGGCCACGCTTTCGGCCCTGCGCGTGGCACGGGCGGCGACCGGACGCGACAAGATTTTGAAATTCGAAGGCTGCTATCACGGTCATGGAGATAGTCTGTTGGTGAAGGCGGGTTCGGGAGTGGCCACTCTGGGCTTGCCCGACAGTCCCGGCGTGCCGCGGGCGCTGGCAGAACTGACCGTGACGGTGCCTTTCAACGACACGGCGGCGCTGGAGGAAGCATTCCGCGTGCATCGCATGGAACTGGCGGCGGTGATCGTGGAGCCGGTGGTGGGCAATATGGGGTGCGTGCCCCCCCACCTGGGCTTCCTGGAAAGACTTCGCGCCTTGACGCAGGAGCAGGGAACCGTCCTGATCTTCGACGAGGTGATGACCGGCTTTCGTGTTGCCTACGGCGGCGCCCAGCAGCTCTACAAGATTGATCCTGACATGACCACGCTGGGCAAGGTCATTGGCGGCGGTTTGCCCGTGGGAGCGTACGGCGGCAAAGCACCCTTGATGGATCTGGTGGCCCCGGCCGGACCGGTTTATCAAGCAGGAACCCTTTCGGGAAACCCCTTGGCAGTTGCGGCAGGGCTGAAGACACTTGAAATCCTGCGGCGCCCCGGGATCTATGAGCGACTGGATTTGCTGGCCGATAAACTGACCAGTGGGTTGGCTACGGAAGCGGCGAGGCTGGGGGTGGCATTGACGGTCAACCGCGTCGGCTCAATGTTTACAGCCTTTTTTGCCCCGAGCTCTGTTACCGATTACGCCAGCGCTAAGAAAGCGGACGCATCGGCCTACGGACTCTTCTTCCGCTCCCTGTTGGAATCGGGCGTGTACTTTCCACCCTCGCAGTTTGAGGCGGCATTCATATCCACTTCCCACAGTGAAGGCGATGTGTCGGCGACCCTACAGGCGGCAAGTTATGCGTTTGCCGGAATGCGGCCCTGAAGCGTGCCTTGGCGAGAATTCCGGATCAGTGCCTGCTACTGATTCGGATTGCCGTGCTCAGCGGTGTGCTCTGGGATGACCCGCCGACGTACACTTGATAATCACCAGGCACAAGTTCCCAACCATTCTTTTCGACATTAAAGATGGACAGATATTGCGGGTCGACCGTCACGGTGACGGTTTTGGTTTCGCCCTGCGCCAGCGGGATCCACTCCCAACCGATCAGGCGCTTGAATGGTTCACCGGCGACCGCCGGCAGCAGCGCGTACACCTGCGCAACCTCCGCGCCGGCACGCTTACCGCTATTGGTGACGCGAAAGGTCACTTGCAAATTACTTTTCGGTTTGGCCGTGAGGTCCGAATAAGAATAGATTGTATAGGAAAGGCCGAAACCAAATGGGAATAGGGGTTCCTTGCCCGCAGCTTCATACCACTTGTAACCGACCTTCAGTCCTTCCTCATAGGTGACATCGAAAGGCGGGAGCTTGACATCCGCGTCTTCGTGTTCACCCACCGGCATGTACTGCATGCCGGGCAGGATGGGATGGGGCAGGTCCGCCTCGCTCTTGGGGAAGGTCACCGGCAATTTCCCCGAAGGGTTAACATCACCAAAGATAATATTCGCAATGGCTTCAGCGCCGCGAATTCCCGGGTACCAGGTCTCCAGAATCGCACTGACCCTGTCGGCCCAGGGCATGGTTACAGGGCCGCCGTTTTCGAGCACGACGATGCAGTGGGGATTGGCGGCAGCCACCGCCGCTATCATCTGATTCTGGTTATGGGGCAAGGAAAGGCTCCGCACATCGTAGCCCTCTCCCGTATGTTGATAGACGAACAGAATAGCGACCTCAGCCCCTGCTGCCACCCTGGCCGCGCGAGGGATGTCGGTGCCATCGTCGAATGTCACTTGCGCGTTCGGCAGCCGGGCGCGCATGACTTTAAGCGGGGAAGAAGGGTGCCAACTATAAAGACCGCCGGGGACGGCGTTTCCCCCTGCGGGAGTGACTTGGTCGGAACCTGCACCTGAGAGCACACCGGCATCCGCATGTTCGCCAATGATCGCCAGCGATTTGACGCTGGGTGCCTTCAGGGGTAATTGGCTGTTGGCGTTCTTGAGCAGCACGGTGCCCCGTTCAGCGGATCGCTGCGCCACGTCAGCCCCCGTGAAGGGATTCACGGGGTGCAGCACCGGCGGGTCATCGAATACCCCCAGGGCGATTTCCGTTCGCAGGATTCGATGCACCATGTCGTTCAGCCGCTCCATAGGGACGTCGCCTTTTTCCACCGCCGCCTTGAGCGCACCTCCGAAATACGTTCCATCAGGCATTTCCTGATCGAGCCCGGCAAGGGCGGAGGGGACCGTGCTGTGCACAGCGCCCCAATCGGTCATGACCCATCCGGGAAAGTTCCAGGATTTCTTCAAGACGTCGGTGAGCAGGTCCGGATCCTGGCAGGTGAAGACGCTATGGAGGTGGTTATAGGCGCACATCACCGTACCCACATTCGACTCCTTGATGGCAATCTGAAACGCCAGGAGATCGGTTTCCTGCATGGCTCGTTTGCCGATATTGACGTTCATGGTCATGCGGCCGGTCTCCTGATCGTTCACCGCATAGCGGTTGATGTTGCCGATCACCCCCTGGGCCTGCGTGCCCTTCAATTCACTGCCCAGCATCTTTCCGATGAGGAGAGGATCCTCGCCCAGGCACTCGAAATTCCGCCCATTGCGCGGCTCGCGAATGAGGTTGGCGGTTCCGCACAGCGACACATTGAATCCAAGATCGCGGATTTCCTTGCCCAACAGTGCCCCGAATTCATAAGACGCTTGCAAGTCCCAACTTGCGGCATTGGCCAAAGCCGAGGGTAGCGCCGTAGCGTAACGCCCGGTGTACCCGATATTGGCGACACCGGACCTTCCATCGGACATCTGCAATGCGGGGATTCCCAGGCGGGGGACCCCCGGGACGGACCCCGCGCCGCCGAGCGATCCTTGCCGCGATGGTGCGCCCTGGTCTCCATGGACGAGAGAGAGCTTTTCATCCAGTGTTAATTGCTGGATCAACAGGTCGGCGCGCTCGTCAGGTGACAAGCTTTTGTCGGACCATGGCCCCTTCACCGCCGGCGCACGCGCCTGATCCGCCCATTCCTGTGCAAACGCCAAAGGCACGTGGGTCAAGAGAATCCACGCAATGACCAGGATCATGGATAGGTTTAAGAAACGGTATGATGGGATTTCTTCCACGGATGTTCTCCTGAAGGTTCGCTCCTCGGCGGGGCGCACCGTCCGCGGCCCGACGGTCGCACATCATAACGCAGAACGGTTATTCGGCGACGTTCTTCCTCTTCCACCCTTCCTTGCTCGGCTCCCATCACTACTCGATCCGCCCCCTCGGGGCGTGCGGGCCTTATTCGCGCTTCGCGAAAATCACGATGTGTTGCGAGGGCAGCGATTCCACGGTCTGGACCCGCACAAACCCCACCGCGCCCATTTCCTTGGAGAGCTGCTCCACGCTCATCTTATGCACTTCCTTGATGGGCACTTGAGGGTCTTCTTTTCGATACTCGACGAAGACCACACGCCCGCCGGGCTTCAGCGCTTCGCGGACCTTGGTCATGACCTCAAAGGGGTAGGCGAGTTCGTGGTAGACGTCTACCATCAGCACCACATCGACCCCGCCGGCAGGCAGATGGGGATCGGTCTCGCTGCCTTTCACTGCCTCCACGTTGATCACGCCTAACTGCGTGGCGCGCTGCCGAAGGATTTCGAGCATCTCGTCCTGAATATCAACCGCCAGCACCTTGCCCGTGTTGCCGACCTTCGCCGCCAGGCGGAACGTGAAGTAACCGGATCCCGCGCCCAGGTCTGCAACCACCTCTCCGCCGCGGAACTTCATGGAGTCAATCACCATCTCCGGGTGCTCCTCGTCCGCGCGTTGCGGTCGATCGAGCCATGCCATGCCACCCGCCCCCATGACTTGAGCGATCTCGCGACCCAGGTAGAATCGCCCCGTCCCGTTGGGGTCATGAATCGCCCGGACTTCATAGCGGGGTTGCGGATTCGAATCTTGCGCCCGCGCGATGAGAACGGCCGGGGCAGCATGTGCTGCCGGAATTTGGTCTTTCCATGCCAGTGCGCCTGCGGCGATCAAGAAAACAGCGAGCGCTAGAGTAACCCGATGTCGTTGGAGATTGATCATATGAGCCTACGTATTGCCTCGGCGATCAATGGAACCACGCGTCGCTCTCGCCCCGAAGGGCCGGCTTCGCTGATGAGCCTGAAACTTGAAATCCCCAGCGGCAAGATACCACGAACGCATCCCGTCTTGCGAAGGGAGTCCACGAAGGCCAGCGGGAAGAGAGCCCTTCGTATCTTCCGCTTGGGCAAGTTGACCCGATCCTCTCTGTGCCCTCTGTGTTTCAAAACTGTCAACGCTGAGGACGCAAAGTTTCTCTGGGGTCTCTGTGTGAACCCCGGCTGCACACTGTGGGCACGGAGGCGTGCCTCCCTCCGCGTGCGTCATTTCGGGAACATGCGGATTAAGCGATTGACTTGTTGTAACGTCGATGATAGAAAATTTGGCATTGCGGCCGCAATCGACATTCCCGAGCGGTCAAAGGGCTTGGTAAACTGAAATCGCCGGGCGAATGGATTCGTGCCGATTCTAAATTGTTCCGCACGAAGCCGACCAAGTAGTGGACGCGTCCTGACGGCGCAGAATCGCGCTGCATTCTTATGTCACGTATCGGAATTGGTGTTATCGGAATCGGGGTGGCCGCGGCGAATGCGCACCTGCCCGCGCTGACGGCGAGCCAGGATTTTGAGTTACTGGCCATTATGGACCGCGACCCGGCGCGTCTGGAATACGCCCGGGGCCGATGGCCAATCCCGCACGCTTATACCGAGCTTGACGCGCTGCTGGCGAATCCCGGAATTCAGGCGATCGTGGTGGCCACGCCGCCCGATTCCCATTTGGCGATTACTCAGGCGGCAATCAATCAAGGCAAACACGTTCTGGCGGAGAAGCCGTTGGCCAGTACCTTAGCGCAAACCCTCTCCATGATCGAGATGGCGAAAGCCCATGGGGTTTGCCTCTGCGTTGGCCACGAAAAACGATTTCACCCCACGTTCGAGAAGGTGCGCAATCTGCTTCAGAGCGATACGATAGGAACACCCTACTATTGCGGAGTTCATTGGGCCAGCAACGTCAAGCTTGACCCCGAGCATTTGATTCCTGAGGGGTATCGCCCCGGCTACGAGTGGCGCTGGCGCAATCGCGATATTGGTGGCGGAATCATCCAGGACCACCTACCCCACTATGCCGACCTGATCCGCGACTGGACAAATGCCACGCCGGCGGCGGTCTATTGCCAGTTTTTCAATGTCGCCCGGGACTTGCTGGGAGTGCCGCCGGAGAAGGCGGTGTGGGAAGACCTTGGACTGGTGGTGGTGCGGTTCTCGAATGGTTTGGTGATGCGTTTTGAAACCGGCACGACGGGCCGCAGCCTATCGCCACTCTGGTCGATGGGTTCGGGAATTGGCGAATGGACCGAGTATGGCTATATATTGGGAACCAAAGGCCAACTGCTTTTCGATATGATGCCGTGGGATTCTTGTGAAAACGGCCGCATTGCTATTTGGAGAGTCAGCGAGGCGGTCGCCCGTGACATCGGCTGGAGCTACGTGGAGCAACCGGAGCCGAAGCGGCGGGAGGGATCGCCTGCCGGCGCGTCGCACACCATGTTCGCGGCGCAGGCGCGAGAGTTTGCGAAGGCGATTCGGGGAGAGGCAAGCCGCATCGCCAGCGGAGCAGACGGAGCCATCACCGTGGCGGCAGTGGACGCGGCATACTCTTCTGCCCAGACCCGCCAGGAATGCCCGGTGGCTTTCCAGGGATAGAGTGCTTTGACAGGATTATGCCCACGCACATCATTTGGAGGCGCCCCAGAGTGCGCATAGGGGCATTGGTTTTCAGACAGTTGGAGGCGAAATGATGAAGGTCCCAAGCTTGCGAAGCAAACTGGGTCAGGGCCGTACGTTGTGGATCATGGGCGCGCACGACGTCCTCTCGGCGAAGATTGTGGAGCGCGCCGGCTTTGATGCCGTGGGGATTCAGTCGTTGCAGATGAGTTTCGTCAATGGCGTTCCCGATATCGGCATCATCGGGCCCGACGACCTGGTTCGAGTGTGCCGCCGGATTCGCCATGCCGTCAGCATTCCCATCGTGGTCGATTTTGAGCAGGGGTTTGGAGAACCCTATGTGTCCGTTTACTGGATGAAGGAGTTGGAAGCCGCGGGAGTTTCGGCGATTCACGTTGATGATTACGGTTTGCCTTACAAGTGCCCGTTCATTCCCCCGCATGTGATGGGCCTGGAAGATCGGGATATGACGGCAGCGAAAATCCGGGCCATGGTGGGGGAGAGAACGAACCCCGAGTTCATGATCATCGGCCGCCCCGGCACTTATGTGGCGTCGCGGCACACCGACGAGGCCGCTCGCCGCGCCGATTGGCTGGAGCGCGCCCGCGCCTACCAGGATGCCGGGGCTGATGCCCTCTTCACCATTTGCTGGACGGTGGAGCAGGCCAAGTGGTTTCGCAGCCAGGTGAGCGGCCCGCTGATGACCATTCGCACTCTGGGCACGGAAATCAAATCCGACCGAGTGCAATACAGCAACGAGATGATGAGCCTTTCCATCGATGAGCTTTACGCCCTCGGCTACGACCTGTACATCGAACCTACCACCATGCTGGGCGTTGCCGCGAACGCGATGTGGGAAGCCGCTCAACGAGTGAAATCGACCGGACGTTCGGACGCGGTGGCGGCGGAGCATGGGAACCTGTACGACCATCTGGAGCGCTGGATGGATGTTGCCACGGTACGGCGGATCCGCAGCCAGTACGTTGAACACACCTCGGCAAGTGGGCCTCTGAAGCAGTCGGAGAGTTAAGCGGGCCCCGGAAAAACGCCCAGGCCGGTCATCGTGAGCAGTGACACCCTTGCGGCTGCCCATGATGAGCAGAAACTCAAAGAACAGAACCCAAACCCATCACTGTCATCCTGAGCCTGTTTTTTGGGCGAAGGACCTCGGCAGTTCGCGCGGAGTTCATGTTCTAAGTGAACTACAGGGGTTTTTCGCCCAAAAAAACGGGCTCGGAATGACAGCGCGGAGGATTTTTCCGCCAAATGTAAAGCCAGGTTCGATTCCGATCCTAGAGGCGTCACATCCAAAAAGAATTAATAAAGGTGGTGACTCATGGGCTCAGAAAAATTGGCAGATGCGTTGCTGAATGAAAGCGGGCCTGCCAAGCCAGGATTCAAGTCGCTCCCAATTGGGCGTGGCCTGATCGCATCGAGGATTACCGTCGGCACATCCGCGATCTTCAAACCCGGAGCTAAGGTGCTTCCGACCTCAGACCCAAAGTATTTTGAGGCCGGTTCCTGTGCGCTCAAAGTCCTTGTCACTTGTGACGACGGTTGATTTCCGGGCTTGGGCGACGGCGGCGCCGAAGCTGTCGGCGTAGGGAAGATTGTACTGGGCTTTGAGGCTTGCGGCGTGCCTGGCCAGTTCCATATCCACATCGAAAACCTGGATGGGAAGTTGGGCGATCTCTTGCAGTTTGGCGGCGGCCGCACTTTCCCCGTGGGCACGCCAGATCGAATAATAGACCTCACCCCAGTTGATCACGGACATCGCGAGTGGACGCTTGGCGTCCGCAGCCCTAGTCAGGAGTTCTTCCACCTTGTCGGCGCCCGCACGGTTTTCGAAAAATGCCATGAGGGCGCTGGCGTCCAACACGTAGGCTTTCATAGGGTCCGCTCGCGCCTGCGCTCTTCGAGCAGCGTGGCAAGTGCTGAGGGTTCACCTTTGAGCGAACCACGCAGGCTACGGATGAATTCGCGGGTGACGGGCTGAACGATAATGCGCCCGGCATCTTCTACGAATGTGACCCTCGTCCCCTTCTTGATCCCGAATCGCCGGCGCAGGCGAGCGGGAATAACGAGTTGTCCTTTGGTGGTGACGACGCCAGTTTCGCTCTTCATTGGGCACCTCTCTACGCTTAATCCTACTCTCGCTGGTTATGTAAGTCAAACTGTTGGATTCTTACTTCTATAAGAAAGTCGGATACTTAAGGCGGTTGGACTGGGAACCTTCTGCCATCTTGCCCGTCCGGGCAAGTTCCCTTGAGGACGGGGGTTGTTCAGCCCTGTTTTTGTTCCAGTTCGGCCCAGCGCGCGTACAGCGCATCCGCTTTCTTCTGGGCCTTTTCCATTTGTAGATAGGCAGTGTGAAGTTTCGAGGCGTCGCTCATGATGGCGGGATCTTCCAGCGCCGCGCGTAGGACGTTAAGCTCATGCTCGACCTCGGCGACTCGCTTTTCCATGGTGGCAAACTCGCGCGCCTCCAGGTAGGAGAGCTTCTTCTTTGCTGCTGCGGGCGGAGCGGCGGCCGGCGCGGAAGGCGGGCGCGGGGGGCCGTCTGGACCGTTCCGCGCGCCCTTGGCCTGCTGCGCACGTTGCCAAACGTCCCACTGTGAGTAGTCGCCGAACCGTTCCGCCCCGCCCAGGCTATCGAGGCCGAGAACCACGGATGAGACACGGTCCAGCATAAACCGATCATGCGTCACCAGCACCAGGGCGCCACGATATTCCAGCAGGCTCTCCTCCAGGATTTCCAGCGTCGCAATATCTAAATCGTTGGTGGGTTCATCCAACAGCAAGACGTCCGACGGCTGTAGCATAAGCTGCGCGATGAGGACGCGCGCCCGTTCGCCTCCGGAGAGTCGGCCCACCGGCTGACTGAGGTCGTCGGGGTCAAAAAGAAATCTTGCCGCCCACGAGGCGACGTGAATCACGCGCTCCTGATAAACCACCGAATCGCTATCCGGCGCCAGCGCACGGCGCAACGTGAGGTCAGGATCAAGCTGGCGATTCTGGTCGAAGTAGACGATCCGCAACGCGTCAGCGCGGCGAATCTCACCGCGCGTGGGTTGGATGTCGCCGCGCAGCAGGCGGAGAAGCGTGGTTTTGCCGCTCCCATTTTGTCCCACCAGCCCTAATCGCATTCCTGACTTGATGGTGAATGTAAGGTCTTCGAACAGCGTGCGATTGCCGATGGCGTAGGTGACGTGTTCCAGTACGACCAGTTGTTTGGTTTGCCGGTCGGTGGCGGAGAAATCAAATTTGGCAGTGGTGGTGCGGCTGCGGGAGTTCAGGTCCGCTAACTCCCCAATCAACTCGTGGGCTTTATCAATGCGCGCCTTGGCTTTGGTGCGCCGAGCTTTGGGACCGCGACGCAGCCATTCCAGTTCCGTGTGCACGCGATTGGTGAGGGCATCCTGGCGCTTGCCCTGTGCCTCGAGGTACGCTTCTTTCTTCTCCAGAAACTTGCTGTACTTTCCCTTGACGCGAAACACGCCATCCACAAACATGCGGTTGAGTTCCACCACCTCGCTCGCAACATTTTCCAAAAGGTAGCGGTCATGGCTTACCACCACACAGGCAAACGGGGCATTCTGAAGCAGGGTTTCAAGCCACTGAATCCCGGCAAAGTCCAAATGGTTGGTGGGCTCGTCGAGAAGCAGAATATCGGCACGCTGCACCAGCCCCTCGGTAATCTTCAGGCGTTTGCGCCAGCCACCCGACAAGGTTGCGGCGGGAGCGTCAAAGTCGATAAAGCCGGCACGGCCCAATGCCTCGGATGTCCGGGCTTCCCGCTCCGCTGGGGGCACTGCCGCAACTTCGAGCCCCTCCTCGATGACAGACCTGACCGTCTCTCCCGGGGCAAAATCGGATACCTGCGCGACATAGCTGAGCCTGCTGCGCTTGCGCGTGGCAACTTCGCCGTCGTCTGGCTTTACGCGCCCGCAGAGAATCTCCAGCAGCGTCGACTTGCCGGAACCGTTCGGGCCAATCAGGCCAATCCGGTCGCCTTCCGAGACGGTGAAGGAGACGTTCTGGAATAGTGGAGTGATGCCGTATTGCTTCGATAGTCCCTGGGCATTAATGATGGGGGCCAAGTTGCTCGATGTCCTCCGGAATTAAATTGGGAGGACTACAGAACTCTGTCCTCTTTCGAAGGTGCACTTTGATTGTATCTCTTGTGACGGTCTATTGGGTGGATAACCTGGTGCGTCTCCAATGGCGGCACATTTGACTGTCAGGCCTGATGTTGTAGCACCGAACTTGAGTTAAGCACCTGCCGATCCTTCGCTCCGCTCAGGACAGGCACTGAAGGTTGGCGCTACTTAAGTGGAACCAGTGTTTTCACCGAGCCGGTTGCAGAGCGAAATCCAGTGCCTTCCCGGCGTGCAGCAGTGCGGTGTTGAAGAGGGGTAAATCACAGTGTTGCGGCTCGACCAGCAGCGGAATCTCCGTGCATCCGAGGACAATCCCCGCTGCGCCCCGCTCGCGCAGACGTTCGATGATTTCCAAAAACAGTTGCCGTGAGCTGGGCCGGATCTCGCCCCGGCACAATTCCTGATAGATCACTTCATTGACCCGTTGCTGATCTCCGGGTTTGGGAACGAGCACCGTGATTCCCGACCGCTCGAGGCCCTCGCGGAAGAATCGCTCAGTCATGGTGAATACGGTCCCCAGCAAGCCTACGGACCGAATCTCTGCTGCGAGGAGGGCTTCCGCCGTGGCTTGTATGATACTCAGCAGGGGCATGTGTACGGCTCGTTGCACTTTCTCGAATACAATGTGCATCGTGTTGGTGGCGATGAGCCCGAAATCGGCGCCCGCCACATGCAACCGCTCGAGCGCCTCAGCCATTTCCCGCGCCGCCTCGTTCCACTGCCCGTGGTGCTGCCAGTCCACGAACTTCTGAAAGTTCACGCTATAGATCAAAATCTCCGGGTAACCGTAGTCGCCAAACCGCGCCGTGTAAGTCCTGGTGATGTGCTCATAGTATAGCGTAGTGGATTCCGGGCTCATGCCGCCAAGGATGCCTATCTTTTTCATCTATTTTGCTTTCTGCCCCTTGATGGTCTGGGTATTGTGCGCGCCCTTCATGGAATGTATGAGGAATCCATCCGCACCCGGCAGCCACACTTCGGCCAGCACATAATCCGTTACATATTCCGTATAGGACGGCGCGAAGTTCCCAACCACGTCGAATACAAGCTGGGGCTCGGCGACAGGCGGGCTCGGCTGCGCGAGCCTCTTCGTAAAGGGAACCTGAAATTCCTTGCCGGTCGCCTCCTGCCGGAGCGCTATATGACTATCATCTTTCTGAACAACCGAGTAATCGCCTTTGGGAAGACTTGTGCCGCCAGCTTGGAATGTGTACGGAATCTTAAACGTGCTTTGGGCTAAAGCCTCCGTAGCACCTGTGACGAGAACCAGTGCCGAAACCACTGCCGCCCAAACTGCCATGCGTTTCATCTGAATCCTCCTTTTGCCGGGTTAACGACGAGCATCTGGCTGGCGCAGCTCTGCGATTCACGTCGCTGACCATCGATCCGCACGATTTCGCAGAGCTGTGCTCTGCGCCAGCCGCCTCCAGTTAGGCGTACCACCCCTCCGTCGTGCCGCCGCGAGACGCCTGCGTGGTAGGCACGCCGTTTTTCAAGGCGTCTTCCATGGCCGCGACGAACGTGTCAATTTCCTCGAGCGTGGTGTAAATGTTTGGCGACACCCGAAGGCACTGATAATCGTAAACCTGGTTCGGAGGCGCTCCGCCCTTAAGCCCGACGACGATGATCCGGTACTTGTCCATCAGGAATTTCGAGAGGTCCCCGACATCAATGCCCTCGATATTGACCGCGGCCAAAGCCCAAGCCTGAGCGGGCTCGCTGAGATCCGTCAGTATCCTGACGCGCGGATGAACCTTAAGGGCGTTGGCCCAGCGCAAGGTTAGATAGCGCAACCGGGCCGCTTTGCGGTCGCCACCGATGGCCTGATGGTATGCCAGAGCCTCGCCCAGCGCCGCCCGGATGGCCCACGGGTGCGTCCCGATGGCCTCGAACTTTCGGATGTCATCGTCCTGCTGTTCGGGGGCGGCCTGCAGGGGCCAGAACCGCGGGATCATCTCTTTACGAACGTAGAGGCAGCCGTTGCCGATCGGCGCCAGCAGCCACTTGTGCAGGCTGACGCCGTAGGCGTCGCACTCGAGATCCCTCAGCTTGAAGGGGAACTGCCCCAGGGCGTGGGCGCCGTCGACGATGGTAACGATCCCACGTGAGCGGGCGAGCCGTGAGAGCCGCGCCACCGGAAACAACTGGGCCGTCAAGTTGGTGACGTGGCAGAAATGGAAAACTTTCGTTTGCGGCGTGATGGCCTGTTCGAAACGGTGGTAGAGATCGTCCCCCGTCGTCGGGACGGGGAATTGGAGGCGGTGCACTTTGATGCCATCGCGCCGCATCCGCTGGTCCCACGTCGTCAGCATGCGCGGGTAGTCCTGATCGGTCGTGACCACTTCATCCCCGGCCTT
>PLWR01000260.1:22620-23226 GCA_003165615.1 Acidobacteriota bacterium
GGGACGTCGGGCAGGTAAAGCCGTTATTCAGGTTGATGATGGTGCGGTCCAGCTCGAAATCCATCTGGATCTCCCGCCAGTAGAACTCGTCTTTCGCGACGTCTTCGGGCGATCTGCCGGCGACCGATTGGGACGCTGCCAGAACGCGCTCGATACTCAGCCCTCGGGTCGCGGACGCGACCGTCCCAGCGGCTCCGGCCGCACGCAGAAATGACCGTCGACTCCACTTTGTAGGCCTCATTAAAAACCTCCTTGATCTCCACTGGCGTTCATCTATAGGGTCACATCATGAGGGAACGCATTTTGAAATGGATTCTTGTCACCATCGATAGGTAGACGGAAAACAGAACATTCCTCACTAACTGGCGATAATAGACTGGCGGAGAGGGTGGGATTCGAACCCACGTCACGATTACTCGTGAACACGCTTTCCAAGCGTGCTCCTTCAGCCACTCGGACACCTCTCCATGGCTTCGCGCCGCGCCTGCATCCCGGAGCAACACTCCCAGAACACCATTCTTATTCGCGGCAACCCGACCAGTATAACATCGGGTGAGCGGAGCGGCTAGATGAAGAAAGGGGGAGTGTCAACCCCGGATAGAAATG
>PLWR01000317.1 GCA_003165615.1 Acidobacteriota bacterium
GGGTGAGGGGGTCAAAACCGTGCCAACTCAACCTTGGACGTTCACCTCGATCGAGACCCCCTCACCCCCCGCCTTGCGGTCCCCCCTCTCCCCCCAGGGGGCGAGGGAGGAACAATATTGCTTAAGGGAACATAGGTATGGTTAAAGCTGTGATCATGCCCAAATTAGGGCAATCGGAAGAGACGGTCAAGATCGTCCGCTGGCGTAAGCAATTGGGCGAGACCGTGGCCAAGGGCGACATTCTTTTTGAAATCGAGACCGACAAGGCCGTACTGGAAGTCGAGAGTTTCTATGAAGGCACCCTTCTGAAAATTGTCGCGGCAGAGGGCGTGACCGTCCCCGTGCAAACCACCGTGGCCTTTGTGGGCGATCCCGGCGAGCCGGTTCCGGAAGTGGCTCTCACTCCGGTTGCGCCCAAGAAGGCGGAAGCCTCGCGGCCCGGTGCTGCGCCGTCCCCTCAGCGGGGTTCGGCCGTGGACCGCGGACCCATTTCGCCACCCCCTCAGGCAGGCGTTGGTCCTGCCGGCCCTTGCGCAGTCGCTGCACCTGCTGCAATCGCGGAGCCCCAGTTGTTCCGCATCAGTCCCCGCGCCGCAAAACTAGCGAGGGAATCCGTAATTGATCCCGCTCCGATTGTGGGCACGGGCCCCAGGGGGCGAATCGTGGAGCGCGATGTAAAGCAGTACCTTGAAGCCCAGGGTTACGGCCGCCTGCGCATCAGTCCCACCGCGAAGAAACTGGCCGCGCGCGAGGGAATCAATCTGCTAAGCATCGAGAAGAAACTGGAGGGCAGCCAGACCACCGTGGCTGACATCGAACGGCTGCTGGCGGAGCGGCCCAAGCCCCTGTCGCGCATGCGGCAGATCATCGCCCAACGGTTGACGGAGAGCTACACTCATGCCCCGCACTTCTTTGTGACGGTTTCCGCCGATGTGACGGAGTTGGAGTCTTTGCGGGCGGAGCTGAAGGCGCAAGGCACGGCATACACGTTGACGGACTTTATCCTGAAAGCCGCGGCGCTCGCTCTCGAACAATTCCCCACCGTCAACAGCACCTCCGACGGTGAGAGCATCCGCTTGCACAGCCAAATCCACCTGGGCCTTGCCGTGGCGTTGGAGCAAGGCCTGGTGGTGCCGGTGATTCGCCAGGCCAATGAACTGACCTTGGCGGAAATTCACGCGCGGGCGCAGGACCTGACCGCGAAGGCGCGGGCGGGCCAGCTTACCCCCGCGGAGATGACCGGCAGCACGTTTACGATTTCCAACTTGGGCATGATGGATGTGGAGAATTTTACGGCGATCATCAATCCCGGCGAGAGCGCCATTCTTGCTGTTGCAACCACCGCCAAACTGCCGGTTGTGAAAAACGATCAAGTCGTGATTCGCTCGATGATGAAGATGACCCTGTCCAGCGATCATCGCCTGATCGATGGGGCGCTGGCGGCGCGCTTCCTGAACTCAATTCGAAAATCTCTCGAGGAGAAAAGCCTGTGGCAGCGTTTGACATAGTGGTGATTGGCGCCGGACCGGGTGGTTATCCCGCGGCGATTCGCGCGGCGCAACTGGGCGCATCCGTGGCCCTGGTGGAGAAGGAAGAGATGGGCGGCACTTGCTTGAATTGGGGCTGCATTCCCACCAAGACTTTGATCGCGTCGTCGGAATTATTCGCGCGCATAAAGACCGCCGGATCAATGGGCCTGCGGGTGGATAACGCCTCATTTGATTACGCCGCGATGGCCGACCGCAAGGATCAGATTATTCTGAAGCTGCGCAATGGCATCAAGCAATTGCTGAAAGCCAATGGCGTAACGGTATTTCAAGGCAGCGCGTCATTCCAAAGCCGCAACCGGATTCAGGTCGATCCGAGCGTACCGGACGTAGCGCCGGGCTTTAGCCCGGCACCTGCCACTCCGCTGGGATCTAGCCCGGGAGGTGCCGCCCTAAAGGGCGGCGCTACCGCGGCAACGGTGATTCTGACTGCCGGCAAGACGATTATCTCCACCGGCGCCACGTCCGCCATGCCCGGATTTCTCCCTCGCCATGAACGCGTGGTGGAGAGCCGCGCTTTTCTGGGCCTGCGAGCGCTGCCGGCGGCCACGCTGATTCTCGGCGGCGGCATCATCGGCTGCGAGTTTGCCTGCATGTTGGCGCAACTGGGTGTGAAAGTGACGATGGTGGAGCTTTTGGAAGATATCGTGGCGGTGGTCGATGCCGACGTTCGCCGCGAGCTGCGCCGCCACATGGAAAAAACCCTGGGCATCCGTATTCTGACCGGCGTTACGCTGGAGGAAATCACCGCGGACGATCACGGCGTGCGCGGCCGTGCCGGGCAGGAACAGTTGGAAGCGGATTTGTTGCTGGTGGCTCTGGGACGCAAGCCGGTGACCAGTTCACTGAAATTGGAAAACGCCGGACTTGCTCCCAATGAACGAGGCTTCCTCGACGTCGACGCCTATGGCCGAACCAATGTCGCTACTGTTTATGCCGTTGGCGATGTCACCGGCGGCCCGCTGCTGGCTCACGCCGCGACGGCGCAGGGCCTGGTGGCTGCGGAGAACGCCTGTGGCCGCTACCTGCACAAGAACGAGACCCTGGTGCCCAATTGCATTTTCACCACTCCCGAAATCGGGACCGTCGGCCTGGGCGAGCAGGAGGCCAAGCAGCAAGGTCGAAAGATCAAGACGGGGAAATATCAGTTCGCCGCGCTGGGGAAAGCGCTGGCCATCGGCGAGCCCATTGGCTTTGTGAAATGGGTGGCGGATGCGGAGACCGAGCAACTGCTGGGAGCGCACGCCGTCGGCCCCCATGCCACGGACATCATTGCGGAAGCGGCCGTGGCGATCCGCGCGGAATTGACCGCCGCGGACCTTGCCCACACCGTCCACGCTCATCCCACGTTGGCGGAAGCCTGGATGGAAGCCGCCCACGTCCTGATGGGCGAGCCCATTCACTCCGCGCCACCACGCAAGGAGAAAAAGAGCGAGTAATTTGCCGCCGGGGAAGGGGGAGTGAGTCCCGTCGAGCAAGATCAGCCAAGCAGACGGTCACATTCAGCGTGGGAGCCGATCCAGAACCAAACGATGGTCGATCCGTCCAAAACGCCCAGTGCGCGATACCCCAATCCGACGCGCACAGAGTAGATATTGCTCTCCTCATCCACTTTCTTGAAACGCAGGCTGGGATGGTGAGGATCGGCGTGGAACAACCGGTAGGCGCGTTGCGCGTGCCGTCGGACGTCGTCGGGGAGGGAGACAAACGTTTTCCTGAACTCGCGCGTGGTGCGCGATTCAATCACAGGATTTCATCCAGTGGTCGCGTCTCGCTGCGGCGATGCTCGTCGAGCGCATTGGCGGCGAGGTTGCGCAGCTTGCCTGGGTTCTTCCGGAGCAACCGTCCCCAGGCATCTTCATCCTCGATCGTCTCAAGAATCTGGGAGGCGATGGCATTCTGCTCGTCATCGGAGAGTTTGCCGACTTTGCGGAGTGCGTCCTCAAGTAACCGCGTCATACACTCAAACTAGCATACGAAATCGTCGCCCGCAAGTCGGCTACCCGCCAAGCAGCGCGGAACAGGCCCTCCCCGCGAAACTGCCCCATCAAAAACAAAATGTCTCGGATTGGAATGATTAGTCCGCCATCCCTACTTACTGGATCGGGGGGCTGCCCTGATTAGCTTCCTTACGCTTTTCCACCCTTATTACGCCAGTCTGATCCGTGAAGTAGTAGATGTTCCCGGCTTCGAAGGAGTCGAACGGGTCGGCATGGACTGTATAGGATTGAATCCTCCCGGTGCTGTCAGCGGGCCCCGGAATATAGGTGAACTGGTAGAATGATTTCCTTCCCTCGGCCAGGTACTCGCCGATCAATCCCGCCGCCTTTTCGCTCGGCTCGACGGGGGCACTCGAGTTCTCAGATTGCGGTGGCCCCAGAGCCGCGAGCGTGGTGGGAAACCCATGGCCGTATGTCGCCGTGTAGGTTGTGGCCGCGGCGTTGATCTCTCGCAGCGATTCCCTGGTTGTAAACTGATTGGCCGTCCGGCGGCTGGAAGACACAAACCACGGGAGGAAGATGGCCCCGGCGATGGACAAGACACCAAAGATCAAGCCGAGGTAGCCCAATGTTCGGCCCAGGATGGCCATCACTTTGACCGCAGACCTCCACTGGCCTTGCGGTTTCGCAGCTTTCACCCGTCGACCGGAAATGATCGCGAGCATCGCTGCGACCGGAACCAAACCGAAGTAGCTCCAGAAAATGATGCGGGAAACACTGCGAAAAGCGTCCATGAGCTGGAAAGCTGGAACCAGGAGGACGAAAGGAAGCAGGCCGAGAATAAGGCTCGCTAGAGCCCTCCCGATTATCCCTGACGCATGGCCCACGCTTCCCGGTGGTGCCGCTACACCAGATTTGGGGACAGAATCGTCTGAGGGGGGCTTGCCGGTTGAGAGCGAACTCCCACAGAAACCACAAAGGGTGTCGGTTTCCGCAACTTCTTTGCCACAGCTTGGACAAAGCACAGAGCACCTCCCGTCTTTCCCACGCCCGAAACCATACCGCTTGTTTAACGCAAATTCTTCTCCACATCAAGTGCCAGGACGTTGGCAAATTCTCCGGGCGCTACTGGGGGTAGAGAGACGACAACCTCAGAGCCGTTTTGTTTGAACTTCAGCTTCTGTTGGGGGGCTGCCAGCAGGCGTGCGCCTGTGACTTTTCCTTGCAGACCCTCCAGGCGGAAAGAATCCTGGGGCCAATCAAATAGATGGATATAGATCTTTCCGGCTTTCGTAGTGCAACGCCAGCCGGTGGGCTTTTGATATTGGAAGTGGCTGTCATGCGTTGCCGACGACTTCAGTTCGGCTCCAAACGGCGTGGGGCCTGTGCCATAAATGGCTTCGCCATTGACCTGGAGCCACGCGCCCATCTGTTGCAGCACCTTCACACTTTCCTGCGGAATCACGCCCTCCGCGGTGGGGCCGACGTTCAGCAGGTAGTTGCCGCCTTTGCTCACGATATCAACCAACCGGAAGATAAGGGTGTCGGCGGGCTTCCAATTGTGGTCATTCTTCTTGAAACCCCACGTGTCATTGATCGTTGCGGGAGTTTCCCAAGCCGCCTCCATGACGTGGTCGGGCACGTCGTTGTCATGCATGGAGGAATAGTCCGTGCCTTGCTTGATTCCTAACCGTCCATTGATGAGGCAGTCGGGCTGAAGCTGGCGCACCAGATCGACGAAGGGCTGGGCCCGTTCGGGTGTCATGTTCATGGGGGTGTCAAACCAAAGGAGCGCAATGGGCCCGTAGTGGGTGAGCAATTCCCGGACTTGCGGAAGCGAAACCTTCCTGAGGTAGTCATCGAAATCGCCCTGCTGGGCAGGGTCCCACGGCCCCCCGCTGACGGCCCCTCCTGGCTGGTGCCAGTCCTGTGATTCCGAGTAGTAGAATCCCATCGGCAGCCCTTGTTTGCGGCATGCCGTTGCCAACTCCTGCATCGGGTCGCGCCTGAAAGGTGTGGCGTCGACAATGTTGTAGGGGCTCGCCTGGGTGGCGAACAGGGCAAAACCGTCGTGGTGCTTGGGCATCGGCACTACATACCGCATGCCGGCCTGCTTCGCGAGCTGAACCCATTCGTCGGCATTGAACTTTACCGGATTGAATTGCCGGGCAAGCAAGGCGTATTCCGCCACGGGAATGCGCGCGCGGTTTTGGATCCACTCACCGATGCCGGGAATTTCCTGGCCCTTCCACTCACCGGCAGGAATCGAGTAGAGGCCCCAGGTGATCAGCATTCCGAACTTGGCGTCGCGGAACCACTGCGTGCGGCGCGCGGCGTCCGGATCGACGGGCGCCTGCGCAGCCAGGCGCGCGACCGGCGCGAGGATCAGAGCCCCGGCCAGCAGGGCTTGCAGGCCGGCGCGGACGAACATCCGATAAATTATTTTGGGAGTCATAAGAAAACACCTCTTGGAGGATAAAGACGCGTGGGATTGTGGCACGACTTGCGGCGAGCATCAACACATTCGCGCCGGGGTTGCTTAGCCAGCGGGCTTCCAGGCGGCTCATTCGTGCCCGCTGGCAGCGGTGACGTTGGCGACGATGGAGCAGTTGCGTACGCCACAGCCGGGTCAAGCGGTTGCGAAAGAGGTGCAGGCGGTCAGGCTCCCCGGTACCGCAGGGTAGTGGAAGTAGCCCGGTACGACCGACCGGAGCCACTGCCCCGATTGCGCCACTGGGGCATGCCGGCGCCGGCGGAGTTGCGGCTTGATCTCCCGCCGCTTCGCCCGCAGGCGCTTGGCAACCGCTCGGCGCTTCACGGTGAAGTACCCCCTCCGGTTATTCCCGCTGATATGCGTGAAGCCCAGAAAGGGGGAAAAAACGGGAAACGAAGCTGGAATGTCATTGAAAACAAATGACGAGGAAAATTCCAATCCATGGCTTGCCAAGATATTATAGAAAACAAAGGAGTTGTATTCGCTTGCCAAAATGTTATTGAAAAGAAAGGGAGTTACTGCGAGTCCGAATTTCAGAGGAAGGATGAAGTGGAAGATGTGCGTTGACGCCCGGCAACCCATAGGGCATATTTTGAGAGGCCGTATGGGCAGGATCCGCTCGCCAGAATTGATCGTACGGCAATGTTCGATCCGGATGCGGCGAGAGCCCATGGCTGCGTAAAGCCGACGTTACGCCCGATGGGCATAAAGCCGCCGCTACATCCTCGGACAGAAGAGCGATCGACATGACTGAAACCGCCGCCGCGAGCGCGAACTTTGAAGGTCTGAACGTAGTGATATTTGAAAGCCGCCGCGTTGCGGAGATGGCTGCCCTGATTACCAGATTCGGGGGTGTGCCGCGCGTGGCTCCCGCCCTGCGCGAGGTGCCGCTGGAGGAAGACGCCGCGGCCCTGGCGTTTGGCGTGGAGCTTTTCGCGGGGCGGCTGGACGCGGTCATTTTCATGACCGGGGTGGGCGCGCGTCGATTGTTCGAGGTGCTGGAGACGCGCCACGCTCGCGGGAAGATAGTGCAAGCACTTGCCGGAATCACCGTGGTCGCGCGCGGGCCCAAGCCCGCCAAAGTCCTGCGCGAGTACCAGGTGCCCATCACCATCACCGTGCCGGAGCCCAACACCTGGCGCGAAATCCTGGAAGAGTTGGACGAGAACCCGCCTGCGGGCCGAAGCGCGTCGTCGGGCCACCGCCCTGGCAAACCTTCGGCGGGCGCAGGCCCGCGCGGATTCACCCTTGCGGGCAGCCGCGTAGCGGTACAGGAATATGGAGTGCCCAATCAAGAATTCCTGGCCGCACTGAAAGAACGCGGTGTTGAAACACTGCGCGTCCCGGTTTATCAATGGGCGCTCCCCTTGGATACTAAGCCCCTGCGCGAAGCCATTCAAGCGCTGGTGGAGGGCCGTGCACAGGTGGCGATGTTCACCAGCGCCGTGCAGGTGGAGCATCTGCTGCAAGTGGCCGCCGATGATGGCGTGAAGGATCGATTGCTGGAAGCTCTGGAGAAAGTTGTGGTGGCCTCGGTGGGCCCGACTTGCAGCGAGAGGCTGGCGGCGCATGGGATCGCCGTCGATCATGAGCCTGTTCACCCCAAGATGGGACCCTTGGTGCAGGAGACCGCGCAACGGGCCAAGGAAATCTTGAAAAACAAATCCGAAGTCCGAAGTCCGAGGTCCGAAGTCAGGAGTCAGGAGGCTGAAGCTGGGAGTCGGGAGTCAGAAGTCGGGAGTCAGGAGTCAAGGGATTCCGAATTTCCAATTGCGAATTCCAAACTCCAAATCCCGAGCCCCGAGTCCCGTGTCCCGAGTCCCGAATCCCGAGGGCGTGCCGCGTGGGAAGACTCGCGCTTCATGAAAGCCTGCCGTTTCGAGGCGGTGGACGCGACCCCGATCTGGCTGATGCGCCAGGCGGGCCGCTATATGAAGGAATATCGGGATCTGCGCGCCCGCGTGCCGTTCCTGGAGTTGTGCAAGAATCCCGCCCTGGTTTCAGAAGTCACCGTCACCGCCGCGGAAAAACTGGGTGTGGATGCCGCCATTATTTTTGCCGACCTGCTGCTGATCGTTGAGCCGCTGGGCTTGCACCTGGAATACGACAAGGGCGAAGGGCCGGTGATCAGCCCCGGACTGCGCGAGGCTGCCGACATTGACCGCCTGCGGGAAGTCGTCCCGGAAGAGTCGCTGGCCTATTTCTACGACGCCATCCGCCAAACGCGCTCCGACCTGAATCGGAAGCTTCCGCTCATCGGATTTGCCGGGTGTCCATTTACCCTGGCTTCCTACCTGATTGAAGGGGGCGGGTCCAGAAACTACCGCCACACCAAAGCCCTGATGTACCGTGATGCGGGCGCGTGGCGCGCGCTGATGGAGTTCCTGGCGCGCAACCTGGCCCGGTATATCAACGCCCAGATCGAGGCCGGGGTACAGGCCGTGCAGGTTTTTGACACCTGGGTGGGTTGCCTGGGGCCCGCGGACTATTGCCAATACGTCCAGCCCTATACGCGCGTGATGCTTAAAGCAGTTAAGCCCGGAACGCCTATTATCCACTTTGGAACGGGGACGGGCATACTACTGGAAGCCATGCGCGACGCGGGCGGAGATGTGATGGGCGTGGACGCGCACGTGGAACTCGACGAGGCCTGGGGGCGGTTGGGCGACGAGGTGGGCGTGCAGGGAAACCTTGACTCCATCGTGCTTTACGGCGATCACAACTTCATCCGCAGGCGCGCCAAGCGCGTCCTGGAACAGGCCGCTTATCGCCGCGGGCACATCTTCAACCTGGGCCACGGCCTGCTGCCGGATACTCCGTACGACAATGTTGTTGCCCTCGTCAAGATGGTGCACGACCTCAGCAGCTACGCCATCGCCAAAGGCCATCGGGCGCCGCGCATCTGGAAAGGCAGCCGGAAGACCCTGGACAAAGACTGAGCTTGCGGAACATGAGGATTTGTCGCGCCCTTTCATGCCCCTGACCCCGTCGCCACCGTGGTAATGGTCCGAAGGATGATGCGGAGGTCGAAAAGCATGGAGGCATTCTGGAGGTAGTAGAGGTCATATTCGAGTTTGAGGAGATGGTCCTCTTCGTTGGAGGCATAGTGGCAGCAGACTTGCGCCCATCCGGTGATTCCCGGGCGCACCAAATGCCGGAGTGAATAGACCGGAAACTTGCTTTGCAGGGCTTCGACAAACACGGGGCGCTCCGGGCGCGGGCCCACAAAGCTCATTTCCCCCCTGAGAACATTCCACGTCTGAGGAATCTCATCGATGCGAAGTTTACGCAACCAGAGTCCCACCGGGGTAACGCGCGGGTCGCGGGGCGAGGCCCAAACGGGGCCGGTGACATCCTCCGCTTGGTCCACCATGGTGCGCAGCTTATAAATGCGGAAGGGTTTTCCCCCCTTGCCCACCCTTTCCTGGGAGTAGAACACCGTCCCTCCGTCCTGAAGCTTGATAAGGATGGCCGACAACGCCACGAGGGGGGCACCCAGAAGTAATACCACCACGGCGAGGCAGATATCCGCCAGCCGTTTGATGACCTGAAAGCTTTGTTCGTTGAGCGAACGGAAGCCTTCGGCGGTGGCCACCCAGCGTTCGTCAATGAACTGGGCGGGAAGCCGCTCGGCGAATTCGGACCACAGGCGTTGCAGGTTCCAAACCATGACTCCTCGGAGGCGAAGCGCGGCGGCTTTGCGGAGGGTGGAAGGATCGAGCGCATGGCCCGCCAGAATGAGGAGGTCGAATTCATCCCCGGGGGTGGGCACGCCGTGGGGATCCAGTCGGACGGGCGTGCTCGCGGATTCCGCTTCCGGCTGCCAGACTTGCGTCTGGGAAAGGGGGGAGAATTCCCGGATGAGCTCGCGAGCCATATCCACCGCGTCGGGACTCCCCATCAGCAGGATGGCCAGGCTGCGGCGCCGAAGTCGTGAGAAGACCCCAAGACGCCATGCGAGGAGGAAGTAAACAAGAAGGAAGTTGGCAATGGCGAAAATGCCGCGGCCAAAGCGAACCTCTGGAGCAAAGAAAAAGAAGACGGAGGTGGCCGCGGCCGCGACCAGCAAACCCAGAAGAGGCCGTCGCAGGTTTTCTGCGGAACTCGCCTCGGGCTGCACTTCATAGGACCGGGTCAAATAGAAGCTCAGCGGGTAAATCATGAGGCAGAAGACCCAGGCAGTAAAGTACTCGGTGTAGAAGAGGGAAGCGTCGTCGACACGGATGTAACAGCCCAACGCCAGGCAGAGGGTGAGAAGAATCAGGTCTCCCCCCATGAGGGCCAGCTTGATTTTGATTTGCATCGAGGCCTTCATCGGGGTGCGGGGTTCTCCTTCAGCGGGGCGGCCAATCCCTTCAGTAACGATTCGTACTGGTCCACCACGGCCTGCGGGGAATAGTGGCGGGCCATGAATTCTGCCCCACTCCGCCCCAAGCGTTCACGCCGGGCGGCATCGTGGTACAGGGTGGTGAGAGCTTGGCAAAAATCTTCCACGTTCCCCGGCGCGGTGACGATGCCGACGCCCCCAGTACGCAAGACTTGCGCCAAATCAGAGTTATCATCAATGCTCGCCACCACCGGACGCGCGGCAAGCAGGGAATTATATATACGTCCGGGAAACGATGTCCTGCCCACCCCGGGCTTCGCGGTCATGACGAAGACGTCGGCGGTGGCTAGCATTTCGGGCAGCAACTCGCGGGGCTGCGTCGGCAGAAATTGCATATTGGTGAGACGGCGCTGGCGGGCAAGCTTTACCAAATCCGCCTGCTTCGACCCTCCGCCGATCACCAGAAAAAGGACGTCGGGAATTGCGGCCAGCTTGGCCGCCGCCTCCACCAGCAGTTCCGTCCCATGAGTGTAGCCGATATTGCCTGCATACATGACCACATACCGGTCATCAAGCCCATGCCGCCGACGGAAGGAGTTGGCCCGCGGGAGAGGCGTGACGATGGTGGTATCGATGAAATTGGGGATGGTCACGATTTTGCCGCGGTCAATGCCGCGTGCCGCGATGGCCTCCGTGAAGGATTCCGTGATCACCGTGATCCGGTCACAGCGTCGGTAGATGGAGGTCATCAGGCCGCCCATGGCGCGCGCGAGCCATCCCGCCCGGACTTCCTCGCTGGCAAGATAAGCATCCGGAAACAAATCCTGAACATTGTAAACCACCGGGCAGCGACGGAGGGCCCGCAGTAGGAGGGCATTGAACCCCAGCCAAAATGGTGGCGAGACGGCGATGACAACTTCCGGCCGCTTTGTAAGCAGGCTCGCAACCAGGCTGGTCAGGGTGAAACTTGCATAGTTCAGGAGCTTGGCAAATTTCCCTCCGGATTTCGGGAACGCCCAGCACCGAATCACCTTCACGCCCTGGCAAATTTCCCGCCGGAAAGGCCGCCACCCATAACCTGGAGGGACGCGCGGGAGTTGATAGTGGGGCGTGCCCGCAAGGACGGTCACCCGGTGTCCGCGCGCGGCAAGCTGCTCCGCCAAGCCGGTGATCACAATGGCATTGCTGGTGAACTCCGGGGCGTATTGGATGCTAAGGATCAACAGGCGCAAGGGTTCTTGTGGGCCGAGCCTTGGGTGTGCGGCTGCGGTTAAGTTCTCCTTTCCGGAGGGATGGCTTCTGCCCCGCCGCCCGCCGGTCGCGGCGGGGGCGCAAGTTGCTCGAAAAGCCGGTGTACCTTTTCCGCCCCTTGCTGCCAGGAAAACTGCTTGGCGCGCTCCACGCCGCGGCGCGCGAGCGTTTCCCGGAGGGACGAGTCTGACAGTACTTCGAATATCCTATCGGCAATGTCACCAGGATCTTCACCGTCAAAGAGGATCGCGGCGTCTCCACAAATATCGGCCATGGGGCGTTGCCGGCAACAGAGAATCGGCGTCCCGCACGCCAGCGCCTCAATCAGCACCGTGCCGCACGCTTNNTGGGGAACATAGCCGAGAAACTTGATCCGGTCAATGCAGCCTTCGGTGGTGAGCAGTTTCTTGACCCCGCCGATGTATTGAGAGTCCCACACGCCGCCGGGAATCACCAGCGGCAGGGCGACTTTTCCCGCCTTCACCAAAGCTACGTAGGCCTTGGCCAGATTCAGCAAAT
>PLWR01000335.1 GCA_003165615.1 Acidobacteriota bacterium
GAAGCGGAGTTCTTCAGCTTCGGCACCAATGACCTGACCCAGACCACCTTCGGGATTTCCCGCGACGACTGCGCCAAGATCATCAACGCTTACGTCAAGGCGAAGATCTGGCCGGCGGACCCGTTTGCCCAGCTCGATCCGAAGCGCGTGGGGCGCCTGCTGAAGCTGGCCACCAAGGAAGGCCGCGAGGCCCGCGAAAAGTTGAAGGTGGGAATCTGCGGCGAACATGGTGGCGATCCTTCCTCGATCGAGATCTGCGCCGAGGCGGGACTCAACTACGTGAGCTGCTCACCCTACCGCGTGCCCATCGCGCGGCTGGCGGCTGCCCAAGCGGCGGTGAAGAAGCTGGAGAAGGTTTACAGCACCGCGTAGCTTCTCGCTGCCAACGGGGCCCGATGCGGTTTCCCTGGCTTGCCCATGGTCGGTTTTTCTATGGTTCAGCGGGGAAATCCGCGATGTAAAGTAATGCTTTAAGTAATTCCTTGAGGCCACGGATCCGATTTGGGTTCGTGGCCTCATGTGTTTTGAAATGTACCCCTATTGGCGATGGGGGATGTCGATGTTGCCTCCGGGTGGGTATTTGTTGTTTAACTTGCTGCTCACGTCGCTGTCGACGCGTCGACATGGGGAAGGTGGACGTGAATGCTTGACGAGCCGATCATTGAGGTTGCAATGAGTCGGCATGAGTTGTCGACCTCGCGGTGCCGGACGGAAGCCCGCCTCTACGAAAGTCATCCCCCCGTGGATTTACGCTCCGCAGAAACTGTGCACATCTGGCGCCACTTTGGGTTATGGTATGGGGCATTAACCATGCAGGACCATGATGCTCCACCACAACTCGATTGGCAACGGCGCATGGCTGCCGACCCCCGTTGGGCGCGCGCAATATTGCCGGCAGCGGTTCTGACAGCGACCTTCCTCGCCTATGTGGACACGCTTGCACTGGGGTTCGTTTTTGACGATCACGTCCTGATTGTCACCAATGACTCCATTCGCTCCTGGCGCTATTTCCCCGGCTACTTCACCTCGCACATTTGGAGTTTCCGCTATCCGCACCTGCTCGCCAACTATTACCGGCCGTTCTTTCTTACCTGGCTGCGCCTGAACGACGCACTGTTTGGGCTTCACCCGTGGGGTTGGCACCTTACTTCGCTTTTGGCGCATATCGCGGTGACATACATGGTGTACCGGTTGGCTCTCAGGCTGACGGGAGACAGATGGATTGCCGGGGCGGCGGGGCTGATCTTTGGGCTTCATCCCATTCACGCCGAGGCCGTCGCGGACATCACCTCGATACAAGAACCGCTCTCGACCTTTTTCATCCTCGCTGGCATCCTCGCTTTTGGCCGCAGCCGGGAATCAGGGCACAGGCTTGGTTGGCTTGCCGCGTCTTTGGCTCTCATGGGCGCGGCGTTGCTCTCCAAAGAGAGCGGTATGGTGCTGCCGATTCTGGTCATTGTTTTCACTTGGATTTATGGGGGTGCGGGCGGAAGGGAAGTCGTGCCCGGGGAGAGCAAAGCCGGTTCTTTCACACGACTAGGTGCCGCGCTGGGCGTGTCAATCCCCTTCTGGATGGTGTTACTGGCTTACGTGCCGCTGCGCATCTGGGCGCTCAAAGGTTTTGCCCACGTGATTACGCCCATCTCTTTGTCGCGGGAGTTATTCACCATTCCCTCGGTGCTGCTCTTCTACCTGCGCCTGCTGGTTTGGCCCTCGGGCCTGAGCTGTTATTACGACACGCCTTATGTTTCCAGCCCCGGTTGGCATGACTTTATTCTGCCCGCCTTTCTGCTGGCGGTCGCCGCCGCCGCGCTGACTTATTGGTATGGGCGCACGCGCCGCTCCGCTCCTGAGGAGGCCAAGGCGCTGGCATTTGGGTGCGTGTGGATGGTGCTGACGGTTCTTCCTGTGCTGAATTTCCGCTTCTTCCCGGAGGGCGAACTTGCGCATGACCGTTACGTCTACCTTCCCTCCGTGGGATTTGTGATCCTGGTGGCGACGGCGCTGCGGCAGGCAATGCGGGGGGCGGGGGAGCCAGTCAACCGACCGGCTTGGTCCCTGCTGGGGGCATTGGTACTTTCCATTGTGCTGGGTTGGGCGACAGCCAGCCAGAGTCTTTATTGGGCAGACGATCTCACCTTGAACTTTCGCGCGCACCGGATTGCTCCCTCCAATGTTTCCGCCACCACCAGTCTGGCGGCAGCCGTGGCGCAGCGGGGAATGGATGGCACTGCCATGGCGCTCTACCAGCAAGCGCTGGCCATCCAACCCAACTTCTGGCGGGCGAACGTCAACCTTGCCTACCTCTATTACGCGCATGAGAATTACCCGGAGGCTGCCCGCTACTTTGCACGGGCCTGCTCCGCCGACCCTACGGACGGCGACCAATTCCTTTACCTCGGGATGGCGTTGCTTCGAATGGGCAAATTCAGCGAGGCGGAGGAGTCGGTGCGCTCGGCCTTGCTGGTGCGTCCGCAGGGAAAGGACTACCACTTGGGAATGGGGATGGTCCTGAAGGCGGAGGGGAAGCTTCCCGAGGCAAAACAGGAGATTGCGGTCGAGCTTGCCGAAGATCCGCAGAATGCGCAGGCCAAAACCCTGCTGGATGAAGTCAGCGGAGAGATGCAGGCGCAAGCCGAAAAACCTGCCACAGGGAAGCCTACTAAACGGGACACTTCTCTGGTAAAGTAATACTTCGTAAAAGCCGCTCAACTCAAACAAAAAAAGCTTTGAAAATAGGTGTACATTCCAGTGGTTCAATGGCTATGGAACATAAGGCGAAGGTTGAGTTTTCGATGCGGATTTCCATAGGGAGGGGTCGACGACCGCAGCGGCAACCAGTCCTGCGGCGTGGCGATGGCACAGGGGCTCAAGACGAACGTGCCGGCCTCGTAAAACAACTCCTTGTATTCCAAACACTTTGCTCCTCTTATGCACCAAATGGTTGAGTATCATTCGAGGCTTTGCTATCTCCCGCTTCTCGAGGTTTTTTGCTTGTCACTGGTCACTCGTTACTGGTCACGGTTCTTAGGTCTTGAGGCGGAGCAGCAGGTAGGTTCCGGCCAAGCCAAACAGGATGTCCGGTGACCATGCGGCCATGGCGGGGGGGAGTTGGCTCAGGTTACCCATGGCCTCAAAGAGGCTGGAGGTTGACCAGTAGACGATGGCGATGCCGATGCTTAAGGCGATCCCGGTCAGGGCGCCCTTGCCGCCCATGGTAAAGGAAAAAGGAATGCCGATGAGGGTGACCACGAAGGCGATGAGGGGGAAGGAGAACTTCCGGTAGAACTGCACGGAAAGCCGGACCACGTCAAAGCCGCTCTGGCTGAGGTCGGCGATGTAGCGGCGCAGTTCCAGCGCGCTCATTTGTTCCGAAGGTTTAACTTCCTTCTTGAAGTAGCTGGGTTCTTCCGTAAGCTCCTTGAAAGTCGCGACAGAGAACGGCGTGAACTCGGTAACCCGGTCGCCATTAAAGTCCCGCGCCCACCCGTTTTCCAGAATCCATCCGTGAATGGATGCTTCCCAAAAAGCGCGCGCCGCGTGCATACGGCGGGTCATGCGGAACGTGGCGGGATCGAATTCGAACACCGAGAGGTTGGCGAAGACATTCTGGTCAGGGTCAAAAAACGTGTAGTTGTAAATGCGGCTGGAGGTCCCGAAAATCCACTGGCGATCGGGCCGATAGAAGGTTTGGGCGGGTTTGCCCTTGATTTGATTGCGCAAGCCGTTCTGGCGCTGGTTGGTTTCCGGCAGCACGCGGTCAGCAAACAGGAACATGCCGGCGCTGAGCAGGGCAGTCAAGGCCAGCACGGGAACCGACAGCCGGTAGAGGCTGACCCCTGCCGATTTAATCGCGATGACCTGGTTGGTCTTGGTCAGCAATCCGAAGTTCACCAGCGTGGCCACCAGTATACTGAGCGGCAGCATGAGGTAAATGACCTGGGGCAGGAGATAGCGGTAGTAATCCACCACCACGCGGATGGATATCTGGTTGCGAACGATGTCGCCCAGAACCTGAAAGAAATCGAAGATGACATACACGCCAGTGAAGGCGACGAGGAGCAGCACAAAATAGAAGATCCAGCCGCGGATGATGTAGATATCCAGGATTTGCAGGAATCGTCCGCCCACTTTGGCCGGCGCCGGAAGCGCGCGGGGCAGCGGCTGTGACCGGCGGCGGGCGCGCCAGTGCTGCCAGCGTTTCATGATGTCATCCACGGCATCCTGGAGGAACAACATGCGCGTGCCCACGCGGCTCAGGTTCGCGAGCATAATGATTCCGGCAACGGCAAACAGGACGTTGGCCAACCAGAACCCGATGAGCGGTGAGACGCGCCCCTGCATGGCAAAGCTCCGGCCGAAAGCCATCAGGATGTAGTACACGAACACCAGCAGGATGCTGAGCATCAAGCCCACGGATTTTCCGCCCTTGCGCGTGGATATGCCCAGGGGGATGCCCACCAGCGCCAGGACAACGGCTGCCACCGGCAATGCCAGGCGGTAATTCAACTCCACCAGGGCAGGCCGGCGGTCGTGAGGTTGGTGAATGCGTTGCCAAAGCTGGGTTAGGTTCAAATAGGGTGGCGTAGTTCGCTCTGCCGCCCCCGAGCCCCTCTGGTCGACGAGAATGGGAATCTCGGTGTCGGTGAAAGAAGCAATGGAGTATTGGTCCGGCTGCTGGGCGTCAAATTCATGCGTCGTACCCTGCTCCAGATGCAGCACAAAGCGGTTACGGGCCGCTTCGTTGACAAGCACTCCGCTTTCCGCTAACGTTAGCTTGGCTTGGTTGCGCTGGGTCAAATCAGCGATAAAGACGCCGCGCCAGCTTGACCGGGAGCCGGTCACATCTTCGAGATAAAGCAGCAGATTGGGGAATTGCTCGATGAACACGCGGGGCTGAATTTCATAGGGGACCTGGCTGGCTTTCAGCCCGGTTTCCATGTGGTTCATCTTGCGCGCGGCTTGGGGGGCAATAAAGAGGGACATCCAGAGGGTTATCGCCCAGCCGGCTATCGCCAGCATCATGACGGGCCGAACGAAGGCGCCCACTCCGATTCCCGTGGCGCGCGCGGCAATGACCTCGCCGTCAGCAGCCA
>PLWR01000529.1 GCA_003165615.1 Acidobacteriota bacterium
ATCGGCGGCCTGCTGTTTGCCACCGTGGCGACCCTGTTTTTTGTGCCCACGGTGTTTAGTGTGGTCCACGGCAGGAAGGAAGATCGGCCCATGTAACAGCTGTCCGTGGTCCGTTGTCCGTAGTCAGTGGCCTAAGGCTTCCGATCTCCGCGAATTACGCAACGGACGACGGACAACGGACCACGGACAGCTTTCCAATGACCCGATGACTTGATCCTGAAAGGAAATAATGAAGGCTGAAGAAAGTTACGACATCAAAACCCACGACGGGGTAAACGGAGGTCAAGCGGGCCAACGTCCCCCGTCGTCCGGAGTAGGCAAGGTCATCTTCGGGCTGGTGATTGTCCTGATCGTTGCGGGCGCCGTCGTGTTCCGGGGCATCACCGCCCGGGTCCGCGCCAATGAAGACGTGAAAGGTGACACGCGCGATCTCGCCGTGCCCGCCGTTTCGCTGGTTCAGCCCAAGCGCAGCGCGCCACAGGAAGAAATTGTATTGCCGGGGAACATCCAGGCTTTCATCGACGCGCCGATTTACGCGCGGACCAGCGGCTACCTGAAGCGCTGGTACGTGGACATCGGTGGCAGGGTAAAGGACGGCCAGCTTTTGGCGGAAATCGATACTCCCGAACTGGATCAGCAGCTCCAGCAGGCGCGGGCCGATCTGGCCACGGCCAAGGCGAACCACGAATTGGCGCAGACCACCGCCGCGCGTTATGAGTTTCTGCTGAAAAGCGATTCCGTCGCCAAGCAGGATGTTGACAACGCCGTGGGTGATGCTCACGCCAAAAAGGCCATGGTGGATTCCGCCACCGACAACGTGAAGCGCCTGGAACAATTACAATCGTTTGAAAAGGTCTATGCGCCCTTCGACGGCGTGCTTACGGCGCGCAACACCGATATCGGCCAGCTCATCGGTTCCGGAAGCGGCAGCGGCGCCAAGGAATTGTTTCATGTTGCGGCCATAAACACCTTGCGCGTCTTCGTAAATATGCCACAGATTTTCTCGCCCGCGGCAGTTCCGGGCACTCAGGCTTATTTAACCATGCCGCAGTTTCCTGGCCGCCAATTTCCGGGCAAGTTGATTCGTACCTCGGAGTCGATTGACCAGGCGTCCCGCACCCTGCTGGTGGAAGTGGACGTTTCGAACCCCGCCGGCGAAATCCTGCCCGGGGCTTATGCCCAAGTCCACTTAAAGCTGCCTTCCGCCACCTCGACCGTGGTGATTCCCGTTACCAGCCTGATTTTCCAATCGGCAGGCCTGCGCGTCGGCGTGGTTCGTAACGGCCATGCCTTCATGATCCCCATAACCCTGGGGCGGGATTACGGCACGGAAGTCGAAGTGGTGTCGGGCCTCGACGGCAGCGAGAAAGTGATTACCAACCCGCCGGATTCCCTGGTGGAGGGCCAGGAGGTCCGCAATGCGACTCCGGCTGCGGGATCGTGAGACGAAATGAAAGTCAAAAGGCAGAATACAAAAAGTAAGAGTGAAATGCGCAACCTGAACAAATCCCTCCGTGACCTCTGTGCTTTTCAAGATTTCACACAGAGAACACGGAGTAACTCTGTGCCCTCTGTGTGAATCTTTTCTGAGCACGGAGGTCACGGAGAGATCACCGGCAAAATGAATGGCAGGGCGTCGATAAATGGTGGGAAAGAGCAAAGCAAAAGGCAAAGGGCAAATGGCAAAGGGCCAAGGTGAAATAACGGGCGATATGAGTGGGACTTGCCTCCGGTCGAACCCTCCGTGGCGCTCCCAGGCAACGGGGACGACCTCCCCTGCTTGCTGCTTACTGCCTACTGCCTACTGCCTGGTGGTTTCCTGCCTACTGCTCTTTTCCAGCGCGTGCACTCCCGGCCCCAAATACGCCAAGCCTACGGTTCCCGCGGCGCCCTCTTACAAGGAGCTTACGCCCGGCGCGGCGGGTCCGCAGAGCGAGTGGAAAGCCTCGCAGCCGCAGGACCAGGCAATCCGCGGAAAATGGTGGGAGGTTTTCAACGACCCGCAGCTTAATTCGCTGGAGGAGCGTGTTGACGTCTCCAACCAGAACCTGAGAATCGCGGAGGCAGGTTTTCGCCAGGCGCGCGATACCATTCGCATAGACCGCTCGGGCTTGTATCCCGCGGTCAGCACTGGCCCCTACATCAACGGGGAACAATTTTCCAGGAATGCTCCCAACGCCGGCCCCAAATATGGCCAAACGCAGGGGGATTTCGTATTACCCTTCGACCTTTCCTATGAAGTGGACGCTTGGGGGCGAATCCATCTGACGGTTCAAGCTGCCAGGGCCAACGCCCAGGCCAGCGCGGCAGATTTGGAAACCGCCCGCCTGAGCATTCACGCCGAGTTGGCGGCTGACTACTTTATGCTACGTGGCCTGGATGCGCAGAAGCAGTTGCTGGAATCCACCGTGGTCGAGTACCAGAAAGCTCTGAATCTCACCACCAACCGCTACAACGGCGGGCTGGCTGCCAAGGTGGAAGTGACGCAGGCGGAGACGCAGCTTGAAGCAACGCAGGCCCAGGCCATTGACGTGGGCGTGCAGCGCGCCCAATTCGAACATGCCATTGCCGCATTGGTGGGCCAGCCGGCATCGACGTTCTCAATTCCCATTTCGCCGCTTGATGCACCACCGCCCGTGATTCCGGTAGGAGTGCCTTCCGATTTATTGCAGCGCCGACCGGACATCGCCGCGGCGGAACGGC
>PLWR01000025.1 GCA_003165615.1 Acidobacteriota bacterium
GGCGCATGCTCAACCCGCAGGTGACGCCGGACTTTTTGGATTCCACTCTGGAATGGCGGCGCATGTTCGCAGAAATCTGGGGTACTTTCTTACTGGTGCTCGTGGCCACGGGCGGCGGTGTCGTGCGGGAGCTAAGTGGGGGAAGTTTAAGTCTGGCCATGATTGTCGTTGCGCCTGGGCTCATGGTCATGGCGATCATTTACTTTATGGGGACGGTGAGTGGCGCGCACCTGAACCCCGCGGTCACCGTTGCCTTTGCTCTTCGAGGGAATTTCCCTTGGCGTCGTGTTCCGGGATATTGTTTCGCGCAATTTATCGGCGGGATTGCCGCCGCAATGTTTCTCCGCGCAATGTTCGGGAAGGTCGGCGCGCTCGGCGCCACAGTGCCTGGCATTGGAATCGGAGGCGCTAATTCTAATTCGCTTTCAAGATGAGACGAACGGTGGTAGAGTCTCGGCATGGCAAGACCACGTCAGATTGATCCACTGGTCGTCAAGCGGGCGCAACAGATCGCCGCAACATCAACCTCCGTCGAGTCTCTTCGACAATGTCAGGCGGTTCTTCTGCCCGCCTTATTCGGGGCCACCCTCGAACAAACGGCCGCCGTCTTGGGGGTGGGTCGGGCGACCGTGGCGCGACTTCAAACCACCTTCCGCAGGAAAAGACCGGCGGGGCCGCACCCCTCACGCAACTGGGGTGGACGCCGCCAGTTCCTTCTCACCCACGCGGAAGAACGCGCGTTCCTAAAACCTTGGCTGGAAAGCGCCACCGCCGGCCACTTGGTGGTGGTTTCCCCGATTCGGGCGGCCCTGGCGCAACAGCTTGGCCAACCGGTCAAACCATCGGTGGTGTACCGACTCCTGGCCCGACAGGGTTGGCGAAAGGTGGCCCCGGACACACGCCATCCCAAGAGCGACCCGGCAGTGCAGGAGGAGTGGAAAAAAAACTCCCGGAAGTGCTGGAAGCCCTGCTCTCCACTGCTGTAGTCAAAGGGCGTCAGGTCCGGTTGATGTTTCAAGACGAGGCTCGCTTTGGCCGCATGGTGCGAATTCGGCGCTGCTGGTCGCCCGCGCCACAACGGCCGGTGATGGACAACGGCTATGAAAGACAGTTTCAATATGTCTATGGCGCGGTCAGCCCTTTGGAAGGGGAACTGGATTGGAGGATCTGCCCGGTCATGAATACCGAGCAGATGGGCCACTTCCTGGCTCAGGTTAGCACGGCCCACCCCCAAGATTTCATTGTCATGGTCGTGGATGGAGCCAGTTCCCATGTGGCCAAGGCGTTGGCGGTGCCCGAGAATATCCGGCTGCATCGCTTGCCAGGCTATGCGCCGGAACTCAATCCCCAGGAACATATCTGGGATGAGATTCGCGAGAAGGAATTTCCCAACCGGGTCTTTTCAGACATGTCGGGAGTGGTCAGAACTTTGGAAACGGGCCTGCCGCGGCTGGCTTCGGATCGAAATCGTGTGCGAAGCATTTGCGCATGGCCCTGGATAGTTAGTCTCAACTTGAAAGCGAATTAGAATAAGGCGATGACAATGGAAGTGGTGCTGACAGCAGGTCTTGTGAATACGATCCTTGGCACGGCATCCGGTGCGCGCAACATCGGCACGAACGGTGCCCTTGCGGTGGGCGCGTACATTGCTCTGGCCGGACTTTGGGCATCTCCCATCAGCGGGGCCTCGATGAACCCGGTGCGATCGCTGGCGCCCGACTTGGTGCGTGGCGATTTCAACACCTCGTGGATCTACATCGTCGGGCCGATTCTGGGTGCCCTGATGGCCGTATGCTTTGAATGGATACTAAGGGGAAAGCCCACTGCCACCGGCACGAATGCGGCGGAAGGAACGCTGGGCGAAGGCAAAAAATGATCATCTGCCAGCACATCCTCGGTACGTTGACACAGCTCAGGATGAGTCATTCTGAAACGGCTAACGCGCGTCGCAAGGAATTGAAGGCCATCCGTAAACCGCTCTCAAGACAAATATGAAAGGGCAAACCATCAATCAACTCAAACGAACGATTTTGGCGCAGTCTGCGGACGAGATTTTGGTTTGTGTAGAACAAGCAATTTGCCATATTGGCGCGTAGCGCCGTTTGAGCGATGATCGTCAACTTTATCTTCTTGTGAATTATTGATGAGTCGAAGAGTTTGGTTCCCCAGCGCTTTTTCCTAAGTTGGGCCAATGCGTAGGCTGCAAAAGTGCGCACTAAAGTTCTCAAACTCCAGGTGAGAGCCGACCCGCACTCACCGGCCAATCTGCGGGTTAATGGCCCGCTCTCCAACATAGAAGAGTTCATCTAGACCTTTTCGATCTCCGAGGGATCGAAGATGCGCCGTGGCCAGCCGGATCGAGTCACGATTGAGCCGGCGAAACTCAGGCAAGAATATCTTCGACGCCCTCGATATACAGCGGTGCGGCGAACCTGATCCCGGCGATTTTGCATTCAAGCGGCGATTGGCAACTCAATCAACCCGTGGCAGCGACCTTGAAACAGTAATTTTCCAGGCCGGCGGCACGAGACATTGAGGCACTCGCTTTCTCTCCGATCGTGTCGCGAGACAATCCTTTCTGCACCACGGTTTCGACGTCCAGAATCCGCAGATCGCGGTCTGCCGGCGATGAAGCTGGAACAATGGTGGCCAGGGTTTGGTGAGCCCGCTTTGGGTTTCACGTCCCCCTTGGCCAGTTACTCGCTGCGCAAATTAAGCGTTTTGCTTCTGCCGGTCTTCAACACGCAGCCAGGCGTCTCTCGTGGCGTGTTTTGCCTTGTTCCAGTCGAGCCCTGAGGTGCGCCGCGTCTTTTCGTAGTCCCGACGCAGATCGGCTTCGACCTCGTCGAAGCTCTTGCCCGGGTAGCGGCCATAGCCTTCGTAGCCGGTTCGATACGCAGATTGATAAAGGTCGTACGGGGTGTCCTTGTCCACGTAGGAGCGTGAAATGTAGCTCGTGCGCCAATAGGCGTCCTCTGCCGTCGGATCGATTTTTTCGGCAATACCTTTGCCGGCGAGGCCGCCCGCGATGGCTCCTGCCGCCATGCCAATACCCGTTCCCACGGGACCCGCCACGGTCCCGATCGCCGCTCCCACGGCGGCCCCGCCCGCTACTGCGCCAATGCCGGTTCCGACTGGGTGAGCCCCGAGGGCGCCTGTAATTGGGTCACGATTTGGGTGAAGGACTTCTGTCGTTTTGTTTTTCATATTATTCCTTTTTCTTTTGTTCTTGTTTCCGTCATTTTTCTTTCGGCAGATTCGCATCTGCAAATTATCATGTTTGTGCGATCACCGGACGCGCCAATGTGGCTGTCAGTGGCTGCGGTGTTACGCAAAGGAAGGCTGGGTGTTCATTACATTCGTTCTGTTGCTTTTGCGCTCTAGCTAAGT
>PLWR01000706.1 GCA_003165615.1 Acidobacteriota bacterium
CTACCGCTGAATTACTCCCGCTCGTGAAGCTGTTTTAACCGCAAGAATATAAGCCTTCCGAAATCATCAACATACAGAATAGACTGCCTAGAAAACTAAACGAAGCACTTGAAAGACGGTATAGTGAGTTACTAAAATAGGCGTATTTTCGAGACTTTCGTTGTGTGCTGGTTGTGTGCGGCAAAGGGCGGAACTCCGCCTGGCGCGCCGCTCCCGCCCTTGCCCGAACTGCCCTGCCGCCGCTCATGCCTCGTTATCTCCGACCGTCTCCAGCGTACCCACCAGCCGCTGCACCCGCTGCTCCAGTTCGCTTACGAAGGGCGCGTAGTGCTTGACGCAGACCGCCACCGTGATCCCCAGCGCCTGGGCCACATCGTAGAGCTGCGCCCCATTGCGCAACATCCGGACGGCGAACGTATGCCGGAACCGGTGGGCGTGCCCGCCCTCAATCCCCGCCCGCCGCCAAAGCCGCCGCAGCACGCCATCCAGGTTCTGCATGGGCCTTCCCGTGCGCGTTGGGAACAGCCACGGGCTCTTGCTCTGCTCCGCGTTAAAGCTCTGCGTCCACCGTTCCAGCGCTTCCTTCGTGCTGGGCAGCAACGGCAGCCGCACCAGCTTTTTGCGCTTCTTGGTGACCAGGGCGATCCAGTCACCCCGGATGGCGCTCTTGGGAAAGTTTACCACATCCGACAGCCTGAGTCCCGTGTTAAGGAACAGCCAGATTATGCCGGCCAGGTTGAGCGGCCGGCCCGCCCCTCCCTCCCGGTCTTCCGCCCACTTCAGCATCCGCTCGACCTCTTCGTCGGTGAACGGTACAACTTCCCCCGACCGCGTGTTGAGCCTCTTGCCCTTGACAGGGTTCTTGTCTATCAATTCCTGCTCAACCGCGTGGTTCATGATCGCGTGCAGCACCCGCTGGTCGCTCTTGAGCCCCTCCCGCCCGATGCGCGTCTTCTTCGTCGGATGCACGTCCTCCGCACGCTCGGCGAGGTAGTCGTTGACCACGTCCGGGGTGATCTCGCGTACGTTGGTGAGCCCCTGGGAGTCCAGATAAGCCGTGAACCGCTTCAGCACGAACCGGTACTTCTCGCGCGTGCTGTCCGCCAGCTCCTCCGTGGCCAAATACGTCTAGAAGTTCTCGGCGAACGTCCCCCAGCTTTCCTGGCTGCGGTTCAGCACGAGGTCTTTCTCCGTGCGCCGCATCAGGGACTCGGCCACGGAGTAGATCCGGGTGTCCAGGCTTTGGTCGACGTTGCGGCCGTTCACCCGGCCCCGCACCCGGTAGATGCCATACCTCTTGTGCAAGTGCAGCATTACGACGCCTTCGATCCCCGCTTCGTCTTCCCTTTGTGCTCGGGGGAGGCTTCCTGCCCCTCGTCGCTCACGCTGTCCAGCTTGAGCTGCTGTGCCAGATCGGGGTTGCGCCGGCACCATTCCTTGAACACCAACCGCATGATGCGCGGTCCGCCGATGGCGATGTTCCCCAGGTTGTACTCGACCTTCTGCGCGACCGAGAGGTCGCCGTAGGTCTCGACGACTTCCTCTACGACGTTGCGCAGGAAGTCAGCCATGTGCATGTTGAACTTGGTTTCGACGATCTGCTGGAAGCTCGTTTTGATTTCCTGCTTGCTGACTGGTACTCCGATCTGTGGTAGCCGTGCCATCTGCTTGTGCGCCTCCTTTGACGCAGGTCACGCCCTGCTAAAAGTCCCGTCGTTATCGTTTCCCTCCCCCGCCTGATTAGGCCGAGAGTGAGTGACTGAGACGTGCGCACAGAGAGTTCCCCAACGGCTCTCTGATTTAGTAGGGAGTCTAGTAGCGTGCAGTCCGGTTGTCAAGATTTTTCTAAGTAGGCGTAGTAAGGCAAATTGCCAAAGCAATAGACGTCAGAGACTCTCGACCAGCGATTCAGGCGAAGGAGGCGCATTCCCACTTGACAACGGTTTAGTGGATGACTATAACAATTACTAGAAAAATGACGGAGTAGGAAGACTAGCAGCCCTTCCGCCTCCGGTCAAGAGTCTGACCCGACAGGGAACCGAGGTAAATATGATTATCAAGCCGCTCGGCAAGTGGGCGAAGGAACTCGGAATATCGACCCTTACGCTGAAGAAGTGGCTGATCGAGGAGTGCAACCTGTCCTTCCAGACCAGCCCCGAGCACCGGGTGTCGCTGGTCGAGAAGTGCTATATCGACCGCATCCTGGACCGCCGCCTGGCGAAGCCCGCGACCGCCTCACGCCCCAGAAGGGAGATGGACCATGCCAACGCGCGTGCTGAGCGTGTCGGAAGTCCAGCGGCTGATTCGCAACTCACCGCGAATACCTGCCAGTAAGCGGGACGGCGTCGAGATTTGCCATCGGCCGTCCCGGTCGGAGGAAGTCGTGAGCGCCCGCAAGGCCATGATGCTCGGGATGCAGGCGCTGACCATGCACTTCGACCCGCCGCTCGACGTGACGGAACTGCGCTCCCGCAAGCACGGCCTGTGGATGACGACCCGCCCCTGCGAGCTTTGGCAGATGCGCGATGGTGTCGCTGGTCTTTACGGCCATGCGCTCGTCGGCGGCCTGGGCTTGGGCGTCGCCACCACCTGGGCCGCCCGCCGCCCCGACGTCTCCTCCGTCACCACCGTCGAGGCGGACCCGCGCATTGTCGACCTCGTCTGGCCTCCCCTTCCCCCTCCCCGCCGCCCCCGGACGAGCCGGATTGTCGTCGGTGACCTGTACGAGCACCTCCGCACGCTTTCCCCTCGCGACGGCTATGACTCGGCGTTCTACGACATCTGGCAGGGCACCGGCGAGATGACCTGGGTCGAGCATGTAGTACCGCTCCTGCGCTTGTCGCGCGAAAAAGTGGAATGCGTCGAGTGCTGGCTGGAAGGGGAGATGCGCGCTCAGATCGGCAGATCGTGTGCACAGGCGTTTGAGTTGGACGACAGTGTCGCCTGCTGGTGGCCCCATGACGTGTTCCGCCAGGCGTGCCGCCGGGCGGGGATCAGGCCGCAACACCCGGTCGACGCCTCGACGCTCGATGCCGCCGCCAAAACCCTCGAAGGGCTGGCCGCGACCGCTCACCTGCTGGTGCCCGATATGGAGGCGTTCCTCCAGTCCTAGGCGGGCGATTACCTGCGCCTGTTTCTCTCCCCCCACCTCGCGGACTGGGAAGAGGAGTTTGGCTCGCTGTGGGACGAGCTGAAGCGACAGTACGAGGAAAGGCCCCGGCGCCCGAAGCCGCAGACCGAGCCGGCCGCCGGCGAGAACTCCCCGGGCGTGTTCGTATGCCAGATCGCCATGTGACGTTGTGGAAGGTCGGCGCCGACGTCGTCACCGCGCGGGACCGCCGGCTCACCTGGCGCCTGGTGGTGCAGGCCGCGAGCCGAGAAGAGGCGAACCAGCGCGCCTGGCTTTTCCTCGAAGGCCGCCTCCGCCAGGGACGCTTGCACGAGATCATCGGCGTGCGCGTCATCGGCCAGGGCGGCCGGAACGTCATGCTGGTGAGCGGCTTTCTTGAAGGCCGGGCCGCCCGCATGTTGAAACCCTCTTGACGGTCGGCGTACGCGAGCCATAATCATCCCTGGAATTACTTTGGGAGGTTATATGCAGCCGGATATAGATGTGATGAAGGTTGCCAATCACTATCTCGAAAGAGCCCAGAAACTGCTCGCCCGCGACGGCTACCTCACGCCTGTCGCCTTCCTACTGCTGCCGGACGGCAGCAAAGAGATCGTCGCGCTCGGTGACTTCAAGGGCCAGGACGATAAGGTGCAGAAGCACGAGTTCCTGCACCGCAAGGCGCAGGAAGCGGGGGCCGACGTCCTGATCGAAATCGCCGACGCCTACTATCGCGACTTCCGTGACAACCCGGCGGAGCTGATCGACCGGCTCCAGCACGGCGGCCCCCCGCTCAAGCACGACCCCCAGGCTACCGAGGCCATCATGATGATGGTCGCGGTGCGCGAGGGCGGCGCGGAGAAGGTGACGGTTCCCTATCAGCGCTATCCGAACGGCGCCATCGTCTTCGCCCCGCCGAAGTACGCCACCCAGGAGTATGGCGACGCCGACCTGGAGCAGCTTGGCATCGTGGTTCCGCCTTGGGTGACGCCCCGGCACAAGGGCAGTCCCTTTCGCGGCCGGGCATGACGAGTGCTCTTTCTCTTACCTCATCCCACGGGATGAGGGGAGGAGCACAGAGATGAAACGCACGTTGTTTATCAAGTTGGAGATCGAAGAGCCCGCCGGGAAGGAACGCGAAGGCGGCAAGCAGATCTGCGAGCGGCTGGAGTCGGTGCTGCGGACCAACGAGTTCCTTGCCGACCCGGTGACAGTCGAGCTGGTGCACGACACGCGCGCCAAGCTGAACGCCGCGCAGCTCGTTTGGAAAGCGGCGCAAGAGCAAGTCCAGAACCTGCTGGAGCCCACGTACTTCGAGAGCTGGACCGGCATCATGGCCGAACTGGTGGAGCGGCTGAAGGCGCTCGGCATCCAGTTCCGCGACGAGTTGGACTTCACCCGCCGGTCGCAGCCGGAGGGGCGGCTGGTGATGGGCATGACCTTCGGCGGCGTCGACCGCTGGCTGACGGTCACCTGGCACCGCATGGAAGTGACCAGCCACTTCGAAGTGATCGGCTACCCTGGGCACGAAAGTCATGCTGCCGTCCCACCGGCTGATAGGCCCCCGGGGCGACGGAACGCGCTGGGAGGGCGAGATCGTCAAGATCGACGACGAGCTGGCCACGTATCTGGTGTTTTGCCCGGCCGCCGGCCATGTCCGCGAGGGCCTGGGCACGCACGGCGTCATCTTCCCATTCGAAGACGTGGAAGCGGAAAGGGAAAAATAGGAGGCAGACGTTGAGCCAGCACATCTATCACGACGGCACGTACGAAGTCGTCCTCGGCTACGACCGCCCGCTTGATTACGTGTTCTGCACCGTCTGGAACCGGCAGCACGAGGTCGTCTACTCGAACCTGTCCGACCCGAACGCCGGGACAGAGCAGCAGGACGTCGAGTATTTCCGGCCCGTTCTCGCCCAGCTCGGCATCACGCTCTGGGAAGAGATGTGGGCGGCGGTGAAGCAGGACCAGAAAGAGAAGGCTGGCAACAAGGTCGTGCACTATCCCCGCGTGAAGGAGGAAAGCCGTGGCTAGAGGCGCGACGGTGGAAGCAGAGCTGAAGTGCACGCGCTGTGGCAGGGATCTGGACGAGGAAGAAGCCGCCGACCCCCGCCGCGATGAGGATGTCGATGACGGCATCCTGTGCGACGAATGCTACCACGAGCACTACGAGTTTGAATGCTGCCGGTGCGGCAATTACGACCACGTAAAGGTCCAGCACCGGTTCCTGGTCGTGTTCGTCGAGACCAATGGCCTGTTTGGCCCGGTCGCTCCGGGGCTCTATCGCATCACTGAGTTCCCGTACTACGGCGGCCCGATCATCGGCGATGGCTGGCTGGAGAACCACGCGCTCGAACGGGCGGGCGACATTCCGCTGCGCAAGGCGTGGAACCTAGAGACGCGGGACTTCGACCTGATCGAGCCGGTGCCGATGGACGACTATCCTTGCGGCCATCTGTGCGGCCATTGCCAGGAAGTTTTGACACGCCGGGTGCATAACACCTGCGTGATCTGAGGAGTGAGCCATGGGGACTACGGAAATCGTTCAGACGCACCGGTGGGAGATCAACTCGCTGACCAACCCCGCCAAGCGGGCCTACATCGTGTCGTCGTATTCGAACGGCGACTATCGGTGCTCGTGCCCTCGGTGGATTTTCCAGAAAGGCGGCTTCCGGAAGGACTGCAAGCATATCGAGCTGGTCAAGAGCCGCGTGGTGAACCTGGTGACGGCGCCGCCCACGGTGGCCCCGCTGCCTGCGCTGCCGAAGCAGCGCCCCTGGTACGAGGGCGAAAAACCGCCCGACACCATGCACATTTCCCGCGAGATGGTGAAGAAGTACACCTACTCCGAGTTGATTCCCAGTGGATTGGAGGATGGCGATGGCGAAAACGAAGTACGCGGACGTTGAGCCGCACGATGTGGGGGATGCCTACCTGCTGATCGGCTACCCGGCGCACGAGATGGCGACCGTGGCGTTTGCCTATCACGGCCCGACGCACCAGGACCCCCGGCGTTGGATGTGGTGGCTGTGCGCCGATGATGGCGACCAGTTCGAGTTTGCCGGCCAGCCCGACCTGGACGACATGCCGGCGGACGACGTGATTCTGATCCGCCGGGTGCGGGACGGGCTGCGGGAGCGTATCCCCGAAGAGTGGCGGGAAACGGCCATCCGGTACGAGCCGTTTTTGTTGCAGCCGGCGCCCGAGCCTCCGCCCGTGGTGACGCCCCAAGACCCGCGCATCGCGACGGAAGACAGGCCGCCGGAGACGGAGTGACGAAGGGAATACCCCTTGACGGTGTAGGCTCGGGTGTCACACTAAGTTTAGGAGGAACACGGGAAATGGTTTTGAATCAGCCGGTTCCAAAAAAGTCTAAAAGTACCGGTATAAAACCGGCAAAACGGAGATCCAGTGCAGAGCTTGGTCGTTGAACTGGCCGTTGATACCGAAGACAACCCCGACCAGATGGTGCGGGACATCGTCGCCCAGGTCGAGAGAATCCCGGGCGTAAGCCGCGCCACGGCCACGTTGTTGGACGTTTTGGGAGAGGAGAGTCCAAATGCAATTCAATCTGCGTGAAACGGCCACCGTGCTGGCCGCCCTGCGCATGTGGCAGGCCGACGTCACCCAATCCAAACAGTTCCCGGAAGTCCCCGTCGACTTTGCCGATATCGCGCTGGAGGCGGGTCCCCCGCTGACGGCTGAGGAAATTGATGTGCTCTGTATGCGGATCAACACCGATTACGTCGCCGAACCGCTGGTCATCGTCAGCGGTGGCACGGTCCAAAACTATGCGGCCGGCTGCGGCTTCGATCTGCTCGACTACGACAACCTGCGCGGTCAAGGTGAGTATCCGCCCCAGGAGTGGACCGACTTGTCGGAACAAGCCCGGAAGCACGTGCGCGAGCACGACCCCGACATCGCGGCGGAGTTCGAACCGCCCGCAAAGAAGAAAGCCCGGAAGCGTGCTGGGAGTCACAGACCTGACCGGCCCGGCCGCACGACCGGGGTGAGGACCTGAAGGTAGAAAGGAAGAGAGAGTATGGTCAATCTGCACAGCCTGCGACGCCTGGCAAAATGCCCGGTCCCCTTCGTGGGGATCTCCCGCGAGGGAATGCCGCCGCTGGTCTTGAAGCGCACCATCCTGAAAGGCGTGATCGAGGCGCTGGAGGAAGCCTCGGAGGAACAGTTGCGCGCCGGGCAAACGCCCCAGGTGCGCGTGGAAGTGAACGGGTTCCTCGATATTCGCTCGGCCACGCGGTCCTACAAGCTGTTCAATGTGACGGAGACGAACTCCGAATGCGACATCCACCACGTCTGCCGCGCGCTCGAAAGCTGGGCGAAGGGCCACCGCGAGAAGACGTCCAAGCCCAAGTCCAAGCGCAAGGGGCCGAGCTGGCTGGTGAATCAGATCAAGGCCGCCGAAACCCGGTTGAAGTACGGGTGGGGCAGGCGCGCGGAGAGGACCTTCTTTAGCTGGCTGCATCCGCACGAGGCGACATGGGGATACGTCGGCGGCCAGTTTCGCGAGATGAATGCCGAAGAGGCACGCGCCGAAAGGGCGCGGCGGGCGACGGCGTATCTGCGCCAGCGGCAGGCCCGGGTCGATCTCGGGCGGATTGCCGGCCGGTTCCTCCGCCTGAAACTGGAGATGGGCAAGGTCTACGAGGAAGTTCGTGCACTGGGGCATCAACTGGAGCCGCTCAGCCGCCAGCCGAAGCACGTGCGAGACAAGGGAGCGGAAGAATTTGTCAAGCACCTGTTCCGGCATGTGGGACTGATGGCGAAGCCCGACGAGCTGAAGGCGTGGGCGCCCACGGGCTCGGACGCTTGCCGCCGGTATACCGACCGCCTCAATGGCTACCGCCAGGCGCAGGCGCGAATCGACGTGTTGCGGGATTTGCTCACCCGCTACGAGCGCGGCGAAGACGTGGTGTTCGATGCCGTCTTCGAGGAGGAATGTGCATGAAACCCAAAGAGGAGGCAAAGGCAGCCGTGGAAAATCCCATTAGGGCCAAATTGATTCTGGACGTCACGTACGTTCCCGGCACCACCCATGCCGAGGAAGTCCGTTCGCTCTTGCAAGCCGCCGGCGATCATCTGGCGAACGAAGGCTTGCTGACCGGTGACGGGCCGGCAGAAGTGGAATCCTGGAGTGTGCACGTCAAGGTTGCAAGTCCGAAGGAGGCACCAGTCCATGTCCGCTGAGCATTGTTGCGCGTGCGATGACAGTGGCAATCTCTGCCCAGGGTGCAACCAAGCGCCAGAAGACGCTGACCGCTCCGGGTTTTCCCCGGTCTTTCCGCCCCGCGCGCCGGTTTCCGTGCAAGCGGGTTGGGACCGCTGGGCCAAGACGCATGAGTTCGATATCCAGTGCGACTGAAGGTAGGAGGTAAGGCTCATGGTAGACCAGGAAAAGAAGCAGGCGCCGGCGGAAACGCCTTCGCCCTACGCGCAGTGGGTGGACGAATGCCCGAAGTGCCATAACCGGGATAGCCTGACCGTCTTCGAAGTCACGCTCGCCTCGACCGGTGAGACGTTTCACATCGAGTCGCGTTTGTTCCCCGACGGCTTCGAGTTCGACCCCGGACCCCAAGTGAAGGACGCCAGCACCGAGGAGGAGAAAGTGCGGTGCGACACCTGCGGCCAGCAGTTCCGCCTGGACGAGTTGTCTCTCCCGGTAGTGTAAGGAGACACGGCATGAAGAAGACCGGCGACGCTTTCGCCCGCTTGTACCGCCGCTGGCTCGTCTGGCGGCTGAACCGCGCCGTCCGCCAGATCGACCGGATCAAGGACGAGTACGACTGCGGGTGGGCTCTGGCGCTGGCGATGTCGCGCACGGTTAGCGAGAAACTGCGCAAGGCGGAGCTGCGGCAGCAAGCCCTGGACAAATGGGACGCCGCGCACCCGCAATCAACTTGATAATGTATGTACGAATGTCATTATTCAATTAGGAGGCACTGAATGGCAGAACAACCGCCACGGAGAATCCAAACAGCGCAGGTTCATGACATCGGCGCGATGCTGCGCAATTTGCAGATGGAAGTCAAGCAGGTGAACGCCGGTGATGAAGTTATCAGTCGCGGCCCCAACCAGCGCGGCAGGGCCATGTTCTCGGGTTTCGAGGTGTCGTTTGGGAGCGATAAGCTCGGCTGGGGACCCACGCGCGAGAAGGCGATTGAAGCGTTCAATCACCTGATTCAGAACTACCTCGACAAAGCGCACGCGGCGGGCATCCCGCTGACGGTCCACGTGCCGGGGGCTACTCCAACGGCCCTGGAAGTTGCCGCCCGCGAAGTAGTGGCCTCGGCAGACAACACGGGCTGTACGGAAGACCTGACCGTGGTCTCGCAGGAATCGGTCGACCATCTGGTAACAGCGTTAGGCCAGTAGGAGGCGAAGGTGAAAAAGCGAGTTCCGATTGACCCAGCGCGGCACCGCGAGTCGGTCCGCATTCAGCGCCGCGTCGGCCGTATCCTGGGCGACTTCGAGAAGCAGGTGGACGCTCTACGGTCGCTGACGTGCCCGAAATGCGGGTCGACGGACGTTGACCAGAGCGTCACGCTCCGCCCCCACGTGCGGTGCAACGGCTGCCGGAACAAGTGGATTCCCGGCGTGAAGCAGTCGACGGCGAAAGTCTACCGCTACCAGGGTCGGGCGTATATGCGGCCCTGCGGCCGTGGCATCACGGTTCAGGGCTTGCCCAGCCAGGAGCCGTATGTGGCTCTGGACGAGGAGATTTGCGCGGCCTTGGGAATCGAGTCGGGCGACTTCGATCTGGAGATCACCGCCCGGCGGATTCACCCGTGGCGAGGAGTGAGGAAACATGCGCAACGCGGTTAAGGCTGAGGATGTGTTCCGGGCCCGCAAGGCGTATCTGCGCAAGCCGAGCATTCGCCGTAGCGACCGGTTTCAGACCTTGCGGCGCAGGTACGAGGAGCGCTTCCCGAAGCGCCGACTGTGCTTTTTCGAGCGCAAGGTGATCTTTCGAGGGTTCTGAGGGGGATGGCATGGCAATGACAGTGGAGCAGTTGATTACCCGGCTCAAGCGGTCGACGGACACGGCAAAGGATGCGGTGGTTCTCGACACGGCGTCCGGGGATGTATACGAGATCTCGCGGGTGGAAGAGGAAGAGGGCGGGGACGACGTCAAGATCGTGTTCGAAGAAGTCCCGAAGCTGTAGGAGGCGGGAGTGTTAGCGGAAGCGCTCTACAAAATTCGCAAGCCCGGCGAACGGCTGCCCCAGGTGTTCCTGCACCAGTCCAGCTACGGCTACTCGTCTTGCTTGTTCAATTTCTACCTGCGCCAGATCGAGGGCCTGCACGACCTGAAAGAGGCGAAGTCGCTGGAGATCGGCTCGATGGTGCATGAGCTATGGCTCCGTCACCACGTCCGGGCGATTCTGGAGCCGCTCGGCGCCGGGCTCGACTTCGACGATTTGAACCTCGCCCGCCAGCAGTACGAGGCGTTCCTGACCACGCGCATCCAGAACGAAGACGACCGTGCGGAGATTGTAGCCACCGCCGTCCGCATGGTTGAGGCCCTGCGCACCTGCCAGTTTGTTGACCCGATTGCCGTGGAAGCATCGTTTGGCGAGTACCGGAAAGGCGAGAAGGCGGTTCCGGTGATTAACCTGGTGACGGGAGAGGTCGCCGAGGGCGTGTTCGTCTCCGGCCGGGTTGACCTAGTCGAGCGCGTACACGACCATCCGCGCCTCCCGGCCGGCACGGTCTCGATTACCGATCTCAAGACCTGCGCCCAGGTCCCGAAAGACCCCGATGACCCCAGCTACGTGCTGAATTCTTTGCAGTTACTTTTGTACTCGTATGCGAGCCTGGTGCTTTCTTCCGACGGTAAGCACAACGCCAAGGGCACGCAGGTCGGGTCGATCATCCACGTCGGCAAGACGAAAACCGAAACCAGGATCGCGCGCTCGATTGGCAAGTTTGGTGAGGCCGACTATGTGCGGCTCTACCTGTCGCTTTCCGAACGCGGCCAGCGCTTGCAGTTGGCGCGGCTGATGTGGGAGCGCTCCGGGCGCGAGCCGAAGCGGGCGGTTGAGTTCTTCACGCAGAACCTGTCCAAGTGCCGGGGCTTCATCGACGAATGCCCGTTCATGCGCACTGTCTGCTTTACCGACAGCTATCCGAACGGCCGCGAGTTGTTCAAAGACACGATCCGCCGGCGCAAGAGTTTCGCGACCGGGACGCCTCTGCACCTGATAACCGGCGTGCCGGAAATCTCCGACGAGCTGATCGTCGAATTCGAGGAAGAGGAGTGACGATGGCAAGACAACTGACGCCGCAGGAAGTGAAAGACTATCTGGACAGCAAGGGCGTGCGCTGCCCGTTCTGCAAGTCCGACCAGATCGAAGGCTCGGGAAGCATCAGCATCGAGGATTACCAGGCGGTGCAGGATGTCTCGTGCCTCAAGTGCAAGCGGACCTGGACGGACGTTTACACGCTCTCGGGAGTTTACGTGGAGGAGGGATAGGACCATGCCGTTTTTGCTGGAGATTGTGCTCAGCAACACCGACGCGACGAACTACGAAGTCGCCCGCCAGACGGTCGACTTTGGCGACAACGAGGAAGCGGCCCGTAAGGGCTTGGATGCCGCTTTCGACGCGGCGGCGGAATTCGAGCCGGATGATGTGTCCCCGGAGGCATAGCCGGTGTGGTGGCCGAACCAGAATGCGGTGAAGACGCATTGCCAGTATGGCCATGAGTTCACCCGGGAGAACACGTACTACGACCGGGGCACGAAGCACCGGCACTGCCGGGAGTGCAACCGGCTGCGGTCAAAGCAGCGCCGGGACGCCGCCAAGCGCTCGGTGGGCGGCACCACGGCCGAGCATCTGAAGCTCTACACGCTGATGGGAGGAAAAGGACATGAGCGAAGAACGCATCAATCAGGCAGGCGAGAACGTGTCGCAAGACACCATTGACCGGGTGATGGCGCTGGCCGGCCGGAGGATCTCGACGGCGGCCCTGGTCGCGACGGGCTCCACGCTGTTCGTTCGCCTGCACCTGGACGACAACCAGATGGCCGAGCTGGGCGTGACGGGCAACCTGTGGGATGAGGCGTACCCGGTCCTGGAACTTCCGCCCGTGCCGCCGCCCTCGGAGAGCAAGACACGCGCCTTGCTCGTCATCGTCAGCAAGACGAACGAGGAGAGCTACTGGTCAAACGAAGATGGTTGGGTGGACCGCAAGAGCGCCTCGCTGTTTACCCCGGAAGAAAAAGCCACACTGAACCTGCCGATGGATGGCGATTGGAAAGAAGCCGAGTTCACCTGCGACGGCCTGGGCAACCAGCACGGCTATCTGTGCCCGAAGTGCCGCCAGGGCGACTCGATCACCATTGCCGCCACTGTCCGGGTGAACGCTCGGCTTTTTCCCGATGGCACCGACAACGATGGCGGCGATACCGAGTGGGACGACACCGACACGGCCGAGTGCGGGAAATGCGGCTTCTCCGGCCAGGTGCGCGACTTGTGGGAAGTGGAAATGGTGGACTGAAGATAGGGTAATCGACCCGGCGAAGAAGTTATGACGTTCGTCGGATGGAAGAAGGAGGAAGCAGTGCTTGACCGCGATGCGTTGATAAACGAGCTGAGGGAGCAGAATCGCAAGGCCGCACGCGCCATGAGCGATGCCGGATCGAACGACGAGGAGCACGACGTCTTGGCGGGCTCGATAGAGAGCACCAGGCTGGCGATTCAGGCCATCCAGACGCTCCAGCGGATGCACGACGTGTTTTCCGACCTGGTGGAAGAAGGTCGCGTGACGTGGCGGGACCAGCGCGAGCGCCGCAAGGCCCTGCGCATGTTCGACCGCAGCAACGGCCTGTGCTACCTGACGCTCTCGCTCTCGCCGCCGAACCGGCGCAAGCGCCCGGCGCAGGCTTGAGCCAGCAGTGACCACAGAGGAAGAGACTCTTATCGGGACAAGGGGCGGATATGAATGGTGAGCAACGGCAAGAGGACGTTATCGAGCGAAACGGCAGGTTCTATCTACGCAACCGCGAGCTTTCGACCAAGTCGTTTCTGACGCGGGCCGCTGCCGAAGGGTTTCTGCTGGCCTACTGGCACAACCGGCCCGAGGAAGTCGGCAACCGGCACGGCTATCTCTGCCCGCACTGTGGCAAGGGTACGGACCTGTCGCTTTCACGGTCGGTGGCCAGCCCGCCGGTGCGCCTCACTTGCGAGGGCCCGGAGGATTCCTGGCGCGGGCGGGACCATGCCGATTGCGGCGCCTGTGAATGGTCCGGCCGCGTGCACCAGTTGATTCGGGTCGAGCTGCGCGTCGACCCGGCGCTGCCGGTGGAAGGTGGTGCGTAGCGATGGAGAGCGAAATCGGGCGGAAATTGTCGGTGGATGTTGGAGAAGCAGTGAAGAAGGAGGCGGTTGTGCCCCCACGGCAGAAACGGCGGAAGCTCCCGGATGACTTTGTGGAAGTGCAGATTCTGGAAGCGAAGCCGAACCCGATGTTCTCGGAGGCCCAGCGGCAATCCGTGCGGTTCCTGCGCTACTCGCGGCACGTGCCGTGCGCGGAGTGTGGGAAAAAGAAGCGCCTTTTGTGGACGTCGACGTTCACGTTTATCGCCCACCACTTCGGCGCCCTGGTGATGACCCAGAGCGGCAAGAGCCATCCACCGCTCACACCCGTCTGCACCGATCACCCGATGTCGCCGGCGCTGGACGCGCTGTTGGAGGCCAACCATGCGGATGAAGCTGAACCTCGGCGGGCACCAAGTGGAAGTGGAAGTGCGCGCGGAGGAGGAGATCGCCGATAGCGGCTCGCCGATTGTTACCCTGCGGGTGGAAGAGGGCGTCTACCTGGCCGAGGGCGCGATGGTCACCCAGTGCTCGAAGTGCGGACACGACGTCTGGATCTCCCCGTCGAGCGCGCGCATTCACGCCCAGGGCGGCAACCCGATCTGGTGTATGCAGTGCGCGGCGGACGAGTTCGCGAAGGAAACGCCGGAGAAGCCGGCAGTTCAGTAATCAGGGCATATTCACATTGACATAGTACCTATAAAGGTTATCATAAATATGGATATAGGAGGTAATGGCGTATGGTTCCGAAAACTTCGATTCCGGCCGGCCCTCCGGGACAGCGGCCCACGGCGGTGCTTGACCCCCCGGAGCCTCCCCCTGCCGACCCGGCCGTCAAGCCGGACGTCCGGCAGTTGGCGTTTCCCCGCTTCACCCCGGATTCCGATGAGGACGATTTCCCGCGCTTCGCCGATCTGCTCAAGATGGTGAAGGAGGAAGCGAAGGCCGACTATGCCGGCTGGTGGCGCTTCCGCGCCGATTGGGAGAATTCCGATCTCTCGCGGATGCCCAAGCCGGGAGTGAATTCGACGGACTTCTACGGCGAGTTGCGCGGCGTTCTCCTGGTCGGGAAGCCGGAAATGGTGGGCGACACGGAAGAGTGGCCGGTGGAGTTGCCCAATGTGGCGACGGTTTCTCCCGCGAACGTGACCGACCCGGCGATGCTGCCGCACCTGATGGAGCTGCTCTACACGCGCTGCATGAACCGTTGTATGCGGGGCTTTGTCGGCAATCGCCGGTGCTCGGCGGAGGAGCTGCCGACCATCAAGGCCGATGACTTCCTCGGCGCCCACGCGGCTTCCGCTCCCTCGTCGCAGGAAGCGGCCGGGCAGATGATGCAGTCGGATATCGACCGGCAGATTCGCGTGGCCTTGAAGGCCGCCGGAGTCACCGAGCACTTCCTAACCATGCGCTTCCATGCCGTCCTGGGCAGCTTGCAGCCGGGCGAGGCAGTGTCGATTCTCCGCACCCTGCGCCAGATGACCAACGAAGAGTATCGGGCCAAGGTGTTGCAGGAGTTCTTGCAGAAGCACGGGCCGGATGAGTATGCCCAGTCGGTGCTCGCCCCCGAGGCGCAGGCGGAGCCGCCGGAGGCGCCCAAGGCCGAGCCCGCGAAGAAGACCAAGAAGACGGCGAAGAAGGAACCCGAGAACGTGGTCAAGGTGGAGCCCGCGCCGGTGACGGCCCCCTCCAGCGGCAATGGTGAGACGGCGGCGGTGGCCGCTCCCCCACCCCCGGTTCCTTCGGCCTCGCCGAACCGTGGTGGCTTTTTTGGAGGGCAGCGGATATGACCGTTCGGCAGCTTGTGAGAGCGCTCAGTGATTTCGACCCGAAGGCAACGGTGGCGATTGAGGGCGATAGCCTGGTCATCGGTAAGGGCTTCACGCTGACGCTGCCGGTGGCCAAGAAGCCGGCGAAGCGGGAAGTGGCCGCGCCGGCTGAGGCTCCGCTGGAGCCCAACCTGTTCGCCGAGCAGAAGGTGAGCTGATGGCCAAGCAAAAGCGGTTCGACATCACCGCCCCGGACGTCCATTACCAGCCCTGCCCGCATTGCGGCGCAACCGAAGGCATGGGCCTGATACAGCGCCAACGCTGCCTCCATGTGGCCTGCATCGTCTGCGGCTTCCTGGGGCCGGGCGTTCCTAACCGTCGTCCCTGTTGGCAGAACGAGAAGAAGGCGTTCGACTACTGGAACGTTCTACCGCGCTCCCTCGCCAAAGCGCCGCCGCCCCTCCTGCGCGGGAGAACGCGCCGCCACGAGTTCCGGCTCGATCATCGGCAGGAGTTTGACGAGATTGTTCTGCCCCAGGCGTCCGTGCACATCGAGCGCATGGACGAGACGGCCTTCTGGATCGGCATTGAAGCGATTGGCCTGCCGGGATTGATGGTGAACACCGGGGTAAATCGCGGCACCTGGTATTTCAACATTGAGGAAGATGAGCACAACGGCCGGAGCTTTACGGTCCACCGGCCCCGCTCCCGGACGCCGCGCATCCGGAAAACTGAGAAGTGAGAGGAGGAATCGTCATGGCAGAGTTTACCGTGTTGGTGCGGGAAATCCACATCAGCCATCGGAAGATCGACGCCGACTCGCCGCAAGAGGCCATTGATAAAGTCGGCGACGGGGGAGGCGTTGAGGTCCAGTGCCAGTATTCCGATGTCTGCGACGTGAACGAGTGGACGGTGGAAGATCCCAATGGACAGAGTTATGGATATGACGAGAAAGACGAGCTGGTCAAGAACTGAGCTTGGCAGATTGTGAGGCTACGCGATGAAAGAAAGCACCGAGAACCTGATCGTCACGCCCGGAGATTGGGTGGTAAGGCCCTTTGATGACTCGCAGGTGGTCGTGGTCTCCGAGCAGACGGAAAAGTGCAAGCCGCTGGTGGCGGTCTGCACGGGCCCCGAGCGCCACGCCAACGCCCGGAGGATCGCGGCGGTGAACGACCTTTACGACGCTGCGCACCAGTTGATCTGCGCCACCTGCGGCAATCGCGTCGGCTGGAAGGGCGCCTACGACCAGGAGCAGCGCCGGCTCGACCGGCAGGACTGGCGGAAGTGCCCGGGGTGCCGGGCGATCCGTCTGGCGATGACCAAGGCCGACGGGTCGCGGGCGGAAGTTTCTGTTGCGGCGGGCGAGTAGTGAGCGTCGTGCGCACTGAGCACGACTAAGAGCCAAAGCCCGCTGCAAATCCAGTTGGAGGTGGACCATGATTGTCAAAATGCTGTTGGTGGCAGAGATCGAGATCGGCGAATACTGCGAACGGATCGAAGACACGGCCCATGAGACGGGGACGCTGCCTCCGGGAGCGGAAGACTTCGCCCAGTCGAAGCTCGATGCCTTCCGGGAAGCGGTGCTGCCTACGGAGAATTACGGTGTGTCCCTGTATCGTGTGCCAAAGGACTTCCAACGGCAGGACTACCTGTAAGGGCCGCGCTCGAAGGCGACCTGAAGGCCGTTCGGGAGCGGTTTCCGGCACCGGGAATGCAACATCCCTAATGGGAAGGGGCACAAAGCCCACTTCCCGGGAGGCAATGGTCAATGCCTGGACGACGGACTACGAAAGGCCCGGAACAACTCGCACGCGACTTCCGCACTGCCGTTGATCGTGCGGGTTTCACGACGTTGGAGATTTTAGGCGTGCTGTCCAAGTGGTTGATCTGGGATAGCGTGGAGGTTACCGACGGCTTCGGTAAGAGTCATAGGTGGCCGCCGGAGGATCGGTCCGGTGGCAGTCCGGACCTGCCGACGGAAACCGAGAAATGGCGCGACGTTGTGGGCTGTAAAGGGTATCTCGTGTCGAATCTCGGCAGAGTGCAAGGGCCTCGCAGGATTTTGAAGCCTCAGTCCAAAGGTAATTCTTATCCCAAGGTGTTGCTTCGAGCCCCAGGAACCGACCGCAAGAGGCAAAGGACAAGGTATGTACACCTTCTGGTAGCGCGGGCGTTCATCGGTCCGTGCCCTCGTGGAATGGAAGTCAATCATAAGGATGGAAACGGTGAAAACTTCAAGTTGTCGAACCTTGAGCATCTGACTCATGCCGACAACCTGCGCCATGCCTACCGGATCGGCCTACGTCGCCCAGTCCGTGGAAAGCGTGGCGAAGACAGCCACTTTTCCAAGCTGAAAAGCGCCGATGTCGAAGAAATTCGCCGACGGGCTGGAGACGGGGAGTTACAGAAAAGTTTGGCGACAGAGTTCGATGTGGCCCGGGCGACTGTCTCGCTAGTCGTGAACCGGCAAACATGGAGGGACAAATGAACATAAGCTCCGTAAATGCAAGTGACTACTGTGGAATAAATCGGCTGGCATGGGTTCCCGGCGAGAAGCTGAACCTGATCTTCGGGCGCAACGAGGCGGGCAAGACCACCTTGCTGCGCATCATCCGCCACGCCCTGGTGGGCGCCGGCGGCGTTCCCCCCGCCGCGTTCATCCGCTCCGGGCAGACGGATTTTGAGTTGAACGTCGAGATCGTGCATCAGGGCATGTCGCTCAAGCAGCGGGTGTCGTCCAAGTCGTCACGCCTCTCGCGCAAGGAATTGGAAACGGCCCTGGGGTTCAAGCTGGAAGTGCTCGAATCCCTGCTCGATCTGAAAGATGTTCTCGATCAGCCCGCCGCCAAGAAGAAGTCGCTCCTGTGGTCGGTCCTGGGGCTGGAAGAGTCGGAAAAGATTTGCCGCGACGAGCTGATGAAGGCTCTGCGCGAGTCCGGGCATGTGACCCCGGAGGAAGATTTGCAGCCGCTGTTCGATATGGGCTTCAAGATCGGCGCGACGTTCAAGGAGTCGCACAAGTCGGCCTATGACACGCGCACCGTGGCCAACCGCCAAGCCACCGGCTCCGAGGCGCTGCTCAAGCAGATGATTCGCGAGCTGAAGGAAAAGTGGGGGCTCGACTTCGAGTTCAAGGAGTGGACGGCGGAACGCAAGCTGCAACTGGCGAAGGATATCGAGCGCCTGAAGGCCGAGCAGGCGCAGCTTCAGACGACGCATCAGCCGCAGCGGGAGGTCGCGAACCTGCTGGTCGAAATCGGCCGGCTGACCGCTGAGAAAACCCGCCTCCAGGAGGAGCACGACCGGCTGGCCCAGGCGGTGGCTTCCCGCGACACCGTCCAGGCCGAGTATCAGGCGGCCTTGGAGGAGTTCAATACGGCGGACGACCAGTTGAAGGCGGCGGAAGAGGCGGTCAAGGCGGCGAAGAAAGTCGAACAGCAGACGCGCACCGAGTTCGAGAGCCTCCAGGCGGTCATCGACAGCCTGGCGCTCCCCGAGGCCAAGGAAGGCGGCGAAGGGTTGTGCGTGCTCTCCGCCAAGATGAAGTGCGATATCCCCTGCCGGTCGCTGGCCGAGATTGGCGCCCGGCAGAAGCATCTGCTCGATGAAGTCGGGCGCCTCGCCAAGACGCTCCAGACGAACACGCAGTTCCGCGAACGCACGGAGAAGATGGAGCGGGTCAAGCGCACCGAGCAGACCCAGAAGAAAGAGCGCATGGACGGCCTGAAGGTGCGGGCCGAGGCCGCCGATCAGACGGCGACCGAGCTGGAGCAGTACCGGAAGGATTTGGACGCCGTCGTCATCCCCGCCCGGCCGGAACAGATTGCTGAGGACCCGCAAGTCGCGCAACGCCGCGAGAAACTGGCGCTGGAGATCGGGCAGAATGAAATGCTGATGCGCATCCTGGCCGAGCACAAGACCTGGGAAGCGGCCATGGCCAAGTACGATTTGCTGGACTCCGTGACCCGCAAGCTAGATAAGGACGGCATCCCGTCGGCGATGATTCTCGGGCAGATGGACCGCCTGGGGAACATGCTGCATGAGGCCAGCCGCGAAGCCTTCGGCGGCAAGTGGGAGCTGGATCTAAAGGTCCTGGACGAAGACGTGGTGGTGATGCTGAATTCCGTCCAGAACGCCACTGCGGTCCCGCTCAACATGCTCAGCGGTTCGCAGCGCTTCCGGGCCAAGGTGGTGCTCAACGAAGTGCTCTCGCGCCTCGCCAAGACCCGCTTGCTGCTGGTGGACGGCCTGGACGTTTTGGACTCGGAGCGGCGCGAATGGCTGATGCAGTACCTAAGCGGGGTCATGGAGCATTATGACCAGGGCTTCATTACCTGCACCGCCGCCTATGAACTCCCCGACCACGGGATGCCTGGCGCGGCCTGGTGGACGGTGGAGAACGACGAGCGGGGAATCCAACTCCACTACCTGCGGCATGTGACTGATACCGTCCGGGTTCCGGCCTGCCGCCCGACTGGCTCAAAACGCACACCCTGGCCGGCATGGAGCGCCCCACCGAAGCCTACGGCGCCGTGCTCGATGCCGTCAATGAGTGGCTCTCCGCTTACCAGCCCGGGCAGACGGGCTTGCTGCTGCATGGGTCCGCCGGCTCGGGCAAGACCCGCATGATGACCGCCTGCCTCCGGGGCCTGATCTTGAAACGCGCCCTCTCCTGCCGCTACTACGACGCCCGCGTGTTCTTGCAGCTTCTACGCAATACCTACAACGCTCAGTCGGACACGACCGAAGGCGAACTGGTCGAGTCCTTTGTCCAGCCCCACGTGGTCGCGCTCGATGAGCTGGTGGTGCCGCGCACCGATTGGGAGCGGGAAACCATGCTGATGCTGGTGGGCGAGCGTTACAAGGCGAACCGCACCCTGCTGGTGGCCACGAACCTGTGCCACGAGCAATTGTGCGACGAGTTGGACGAACGCCTGGTCTCGCGCCTGCGCGCCATGACCGAACCTCTGCTCGTGGATGGGCCGGATTTCCGGCAGAAAGGCTCGGCGGCATGATCGAGACGGCCAATGCCGTAAAGACAGCGACCGCCCTCAATTTACAGTTCTTCCCCGCGCTGTACATCTGGAACCGCGTGCTCGCCTCCGATGTCGTCGTGCTGCTGACGGAAAAGCGCCAGGAGGGCCGCGTCCGCTTCAATCGCTGTTCGATCCGCACCAGCCAGGACGCCATGCGCCGCCTGGAAATCCCCATTGTCGAGTCCAGCGCCGAGGAAGACTGGCTGGTGGTCAAGCCCCCGATCACCTGGAAGAAAGACCTGCTCCGGGAGGTGCGCCGCGCCTATCGCGGTTTGCCTTTCGCGGATGCCGCCCTGGCGTTGGTCGATAAGTGCCTTACGGCGGCCGAGGGACAAAAGCTGGTCGATTACCTGCTCACCGTGTGGCTCGAAACCCTCGATTACCTTGGGCTGGAGAAGACCATCGTGCGCGGGGCGTCGCTGGAGCGGCGCCGGTATGCCAGCTATACCGACTTCCTGATTGGCATCTGCCGGGAGAACGAGTGCAACCGGCTGTACCTGGGCATCGAACAGATGAAGGGCTTGGACCGCCCGCTGGTGGCAGCGGCGAAGATTGCGCTCGCCGGCCAGGACTGGAAGGCACCCAAGGCGTTTCCCGAGCGCGACTCGATTCTCGACGCGATTGCCCGCTTTCCCCCGACGAAGATTGTGGAGGGCCTTAGATGACGGCGCGACTGACGAAAGTCACGGTCACCGGAGTCGACGATACCACCCGCATTGCCGACCTGGTGGAACTGGCGAAGGAGTTCCCGTTTGTCGAGTGGGGCGTCCTGGTCTCCTCGACGGCGCAGGGCGTGCGCTTCCCCTCGGTCGCCTGGACCGCCAAGTTCCTGCAAGCGTGCTTCGATCACAAGCTGAACGTCGCGATGCATGTCTGCGGCCGGTGGGTACGCGAGATTTTCCGCCGCGAGATGCGCTGGGTCGATCTGCCCCCGGTGTTTTCCGCCGCTCAGCGCGTGCAGTTGAACACGCACGCCGAGCCTGTCCCGCGCGTGCTGAACTGGTGGGATGCCCTGCCCTGCCGAATGCGCCCAAGGTCGGCAGCACCCAGATCATCGGCTCCCTGCCCATCGTGCAGCGCCCGCTGACCTACTTCGGCAAGCGCGAGTTGGCTACCGGCTACGTCGATAACCTGTTCCAGGGCTCCGTCGCCCGCTTCGCCATTTACGAGTACGTGCTCACCGCCACGCAGGTCTCGAATCACTTCGGCGCGCAAAATTTCGCCACCTACTCCGTCACGGTCGAAAACGACGCCCCCATCGGCTACCTGATTATGGGCGACAGCGGGCAGTTCAGCATCGTCGCCAACGAGATGGCGGTGCTGAACCCCAGCCCCGCCACCGACATCTCTTACCAGATTCAGATCAGCGATAAGGCCGACTTCTCGGACATGGGCACGACGACCACCACCGGCATGTCTGGTCCGATGGGTGGCAGCTTCGCCCAGGCCGCCGGCTCGGGGACGGCGTTTGTCAACCCGAGCAACGTCCTCCAGGAAGACGGCCAGATGGCCACCGTCACCCAGGTCGGAGGCAATGTCCCGACCGGCGTGGTCCAGGTGACCGGGTTCAACTTCTCGAACCTTCCCGATGACGCCCAGATCACCGGCATCCTCGTTGAAGTCAAGGCCGAAGTCACCGCCAACCCCAGCAACTCCGGGTGCTACCTGGTCAACGTGAACGTCGCCGGCGGCGGCTCGCCCAAAGGGATGCGCTACGGCTCGCCCATCGGCACCAGCCTGCAATACTACTTGTTCGGTGGCCAAGGCGACACGTTCGGCGGCCTGCAACTGACCGGCGCGCAGTGCAAATCGTCGGCGTTTTATGTCACGGCCGGAATGCAGCACACCGGCGGGTCGGGTGCCTCCGCCACGGTGGGCATCGACTATATCCGCGTGACCTTGTGGTACACGCGCACCATCCTACTGGGCCTGACGGCGACCTCCAACCAGCCGTCGTACGTGGTCGGCTACGACGAAGTCTTCACCTCGCCGTATTACTGCCGCGTCCGGGCGGTCTGGGCGGGAGGCATTGGTGCCTGGGTGACGCTCAACCCCACCGATGTCCAGCTCGCCGCGCAGGTCGTGCAGTACGCTTTCTGCCGCATCCCGGGCAGCACCGGCTCGGCGACGATCCGGTTGCCGCAGGCTCCCACGGTGGGCAACACGCTAATCCTGATGGCGGCCGGCTACATGGTGGGAGTGTCTTCCCCGTCCATGACGCAGGATTATGGCGGCGGGTACGATTACCAGGGCGTCGGGGTTTGGCGTCGCACCGTGCAGTCCGGAGACACCGCCACGGTCAACGTTTCCGCCGCCAGCAATGGTGCCGGGAGCTTCGTTCTGCTCGAAGTCCAGGGTGTCCTCGCGTCCTCGGCGTATTCGATCCTGGGTGGCGGCACCACGTTCCCCGCCAACCTGGCGATGACCACGCCCACGATCACCGAGTTCGGCCAGGCCGTGGTGCTGGTCCTGTTCGAGTGGGATGGCGCCGAGCCTTTCGGCACCCTGGGGCCGGCGGGCTATGCGACTTTCCAGTCGTATTCGTCGGCCGCCTCGAACCATAATGCTCTGCTGGCGGCGATTTCTTCTGACGAAATCCCGGTTGCGCCCGTGACCGGCTCGATCACCGTGCAGCCCGCCAATGTGCTGGGCGACCTGGCGGAGTATGCCTACCTGGTCGTGATTCTGCCCAACTACGCCTTGCAGGACCTTCAGCCGCAGTTGACCGCCGCGCAGGCGTCGGCCGTAGCCAGCGTCAATGGCCAGACCGGAGCCCTGACCGTGGCCGCCGGCACGGGCGTCAGCGTCTCGACGTCCGCCCAGCAAATCCAGGTCTCCGCCACCGGCCCGCTGCTGGCCGGCGACATCGGCGGCACGCAGGCGGCGCCCAAGGTCGTGGGCCTCCAGGGCAACCCGGTCGCCACCACCGCCCCCGGCAGCGGACAGGTGCTGGAATGGAATGGCTCCGCCTGGGCCCCCGCGACGGCGGCTGCGGCGCTGGTGACGAGCGTCTTTGGCCGCACCGGCGCCGTCACGGCACAGTCGGGCGACTATACCGCTGCCCAGGTCACCGGCGCGGTGCAGGTGGCGGGCGATATTGGCGGCACCGCTGCCGCGCCCAAGGTCACCAGCATTCAGGGCAATCCCGTGTCGAATACCGCCCCCGGCTCCGGGCAGGTGCTCGCCTGGAATGGCTCCGCTTGGGCGCCGGCCACGAATTCCGCCGCCCCGGTGTCGAGCGTGTTCGGCCGCACGGGAGCCGTCACCGCTCAGAGTGGCGATTACACAGCGGCGCAGGTCACCGGCGCCGTCCAGATCGGCGGCGACCTGGATGCGGGCACCGCCGCTGCTCCCAAGGTCACGGGCCTGCAAGGTGTGGCGCTCGATGCGGCGACGGTGGCCAGCCCCTCGAATGGGCAGGTCATCACCTACAACTCGACCACCGGCAAGTAGGAGGCAGCGAATCCGGGCGCGAGTGCGGGAGTATCGAGCCTGAACGGTTTGACCGGGGCGCTGACCGGATGCAACGCCGCATGGGTAGCGACCGCAACCAACGTCCTGCTGCCGGCCTTGAAGGTCGCGATCATGGCGATTGCCACGTTCGTGACCACACTGAATGGCAAAACCTTGACCCAGTCGTTTGTCAATGCCGTGAACAAGGTGACGACCGACGCCGTCGCGACCATTGGCAACGTGATGACCCTGGTCGGGGAGTTTGCCACCGATCCCTCGCCGACGCTGCTCGGCAAGATTAGCGATTTGCTGACCGCGCTGGTGTCCAGCCTGTCCCAGATCATGACCGGAGTTAGTATCTCCGACCCGGCCACGGTGAGTAAGCTGACCATGCTCATCAGCCTGGCAGTGGCGGCGGCACAAGCCGTGCTGGCCATCATCCCCGTCGTCCAGACGGCCATGCCCGCGTTGGCGACGATGAGCGACGCGCAGAAGTTGTCCCTGTCCAGTCGCACGGATAAGCGCCTGAAGAACGCGCATCAGGAGTTGGCAGACGAGTACGAGGCCATCCGGACCGAACCGACCGCCAACGCCGACGTCAACGCCGCTCTCGCGGCCCTGCCGGCAACGCTTACACCCGCTGCTGCGTAAGCGTGGCCAGAAAAGAGGCTGTCATGCCGGAAATTGAAACCACCCCGCGACGGGTGAAGCTCGGCAAGCTGCCGCGCCGCCAAGATCCGCGTGTGCTGCGCCTGGCCCGCTACATCAACTTGTCGCAGATTCCCGAGCCTCCGCAGGTGATTCGCAACTCGCGCGGCATCACCGAATGGGGAATGCTTGGCAATGACGATGTGGGCGACTGCGTAATCGCGGGCATCGCTCATGGCATCCAGGTCGCCGACCTCTCGCAAGTCGACCCCGGCATCCCGGCGAAGCCCATTCCGTTCGACACCGGCGCCGTGATTGACTACTACTCGCGCTGGTGCGGGTACGTGCGCGGCCAGGAGGCGACCGACCAGGGTGGAGTGGAGCTGGATGTCCTGACCCGCTTCCGCAACGAAGGCTTCATGGGGCACAAGATCAAAGCCTTCGTGTCAACCGATCCGACTGACCTGCACATGCTGGCCCTGGCGCACTGGCTGTTTGGAGGAGTCTATAACGGCCTGTCGATGCCCGAGGCGTGGCAGGATGCTACCGTTTGGGACCTGGGCAAGGGCGCCGACTTCGCCCCCGGCAGTTGGGGCGACCACTGCACGTTCTCGGTGGACTTCGACTCCCGCGCCAAGCAAGTCGGGCTGATAACCTGGGGCGGCATCCAGCCCGCCACCTTCCGGGGCTTTTCCATGTTCGCCGACGAGGGTTATGCCCTGGTCTTTCAGGACTGGCGTCCGCCCAAGGGGTTCGACCTGGATTTGTTAGAGCACGACCTGGCCTGGGTGGAGAGGCAGCCAAGACCGAGTTCTATGGCCGCCTGAGTCTAACCAGTCCGAATCGTAACGGTATAGACGCTGGAAATAAGGGGAATCCCAGAAAAACCCTCCAAGAAACCGCCTTTGGAGTTCTAATCATACCGGTATGGGTGGTTTGGCCCATGCCGGACGCTTTCGAGTTCTAATTCGACTTTTATAAACCTGTGGATGAATATAGCTTAACTCACTAATTCTAAACAGCTTGCTGAAAAGAGATTTCCACAAGCGGAAACTGCTCGCCTTCTTTTAATATATAGTCTTTGTAAGTATAGTTCTTAAGAGAAAGTGCCAGGCAAAAGCGCGACAAGAAAAAGTGGCGGCGCCGGCGCTGGCATCGCTCGATGGCGTGGTAATCACCACCGCCCTGGCAGGTATCGCTCACCCGGACACGTCGGTCCCCCGTCCGAAGCTCTCACCAGCAAAAAGGCACTTACGAGCATTAGGAAAATCAGGCGTATTAGGCCGTCTTAGGTCTGCCGAGTGCACAACTATCTTTGGGCAAACACTGCCCAGGGAGGAATTGGGAATATGGCACAGGACCTTCAGAAATCAAAGTGGATGTGGCACATCGTGCAGTCCATGCAGGCCGGCCAGCGGCTGATCGAATCGCCGACGACCGGCTCGTGCTATTTGCTCGACGCGAACGACGGGTTGACCCAGATGGCAAAGGACGACGTCAGGCACCTCGTTGAACGCGGCATCATCGAGAGAGTGGGCCGGGAAGACGACGGCGCCGGCTATTGGGTGTACAGCTTCATCCCCGGCTGCGAGTACGGCCTCGTGAAAAACCCCGTGAAAGAACTCGAAACCGCCGTGCAGGAGTTCTATCGCCGCACGCGGCACGTCCCGGAACGCTGGTTCATCGTGGCGGGACTCACCGGGGCGTCCAGGCCGCGCTCGCTCGTCAGCGTGCATCAAGACTTCGCGTCGGCGATGGGAGCGTACGGCGAGCAGCAGCCCGGGCAGTGCGGTGTGTTCCGCAAGGCCGAGAATAATCGCCTGGAGTTGGTGTTCTGAAATCCCAGGCGGCACGATAGTCTGGGCAAGACGAGTGCACCTTCCATATCGGGAGGCAACTTATGGCAGATTTACTCACAGCAAGTGGCAAGACGATGTTCCTGGTCTCATTCCAGCGGAGCGGCCGGACGTTGTACGTGCGGCGCACGCGGTTCGAAGGAGACCAGTTGATGACGGTAGATTGGACGAGCGAACGCTCGGGCGCCCGGCAGTTTGGCCGCCTCACCGCTGATACGCTGGCGGGCCAGATGCGGCAGCCGGGTTTCCGGTTCAGCGGAATCGCCGTCGAACCAGTTGCGGTGGCCCAGTAGTGATGCACGAGAAGGCCATCGAGCAAGCAAGTCAATGAGAGGAGAGGAGGGAAAGCACGATGCCAGGTCAATTGAAATTCCAAGGAGCCGGGGTGCTGCGCCTGATGGACCACGCGCTGGCGGCCACGACGCACAAGGGTGATTACGTGACGGCCTACGGCAGGTTCGGCGAGCGCTGGCTCAAAAGCGAGGTCACCAAGGAAGAGTACGAAGCATGGTACAAGACCCTGCCGGCGGGTATGCAGCTCGTGAAGGATGAGGGCGCGTACCTGATGTCGAATGGTCTCCCTGGCCTCCCGGTGGGCAGCAATGCCGTCTACGCCGAAAGGCTGTCGAACCAGGACTTTCAGAACAACTTCGACGCCACGTACGACCGGCTGCGGGAGATCTGCGGTGGCGATGACTTTGTCGAGACGCTGCCCATGTCGGCGTTCCAGACGCTGCTGGACCGGCGCACGGAGGCTGACAAGCTCACCGTGGTGATCGCCTTGACGGAGAAAAACGTCAGCGTTTCGATTCGGGAGACCATCCAGGTCGTGCTGAAGCCGCCGCGACGGAAAGCGGCAACCAACAAAGCGAGGTAAGCTATGCCGAAAGATTGCCCGTGTGGAAGCGGCTTGCCCTGCGAGGCTGAGTACGATGGCCAGGGCATCTTCCTCGACTACGTGTGCGAGAAGTGCCGGACGGAGAAGCTCGGGAAGTACCGCCCCGAAATCCTGGGTCACTACACCCAGGCTGACGTGGACGAGCGCATCGAGGAGGACGTGTGAAACGAAGCCAACCATCGCTGCTCGAACAGCCCGATTTTGTGCGCTACCTGCGCTCCCGTGGGTACGTCGTCGGCAAGCGCGTCTTCCGTGTGCTCAGAAAGTTCCCTCGCTTTTACGCCCTGCCCGTCTCGTTCGGCTGGGGCCTGTTCGCGGCGGAAGGTCCGCATCGCGGCTCGGGCTTGGGTCACTTCTACGCGCCGACGTTCGAGTTTTACAGCCCCGCGCAATTCCGCAAGTCCGGTGGGCGCGTGTGGCAGAAAGGCGGTAGGATACGGGTGACGTGCCGCCAGCGCCAGGAGAAAAACGTATGAGCCCGGAACTGATCGAGTCTTTGAAGCAAGAGCTGGAAGCGTGTGTGGACCTGCTGGAGATTCTCGTGGAGAGCAACAAAGAACCCTGGCCGGGCCGCGAGACCGCCAGGCAGCGTGCCGCCCAGGGCCGCGCGTTGCTAGAGCGTGTGCAAAAAGCAAGTCGTGAATGACTGCTACCGGAGGAAATCATGAGTGGTGGTTTTGCGACAAACCCGGTCATCCAGCGTATCCGCCAGGAGCGCGAAACGATCATGGCCGGCATCGACGCCAAGGCACAGATGGTCTGGGAAGCGATGGACGCCAATCAGAAGTTGGGCGTGCGCTTTGGCCTGTTCCCCGTCGAAGTGATTGCCAAGGCCGAGACCGAAATGGGCTGGTCGCCGCAGGTGCCGGGCAAGCCCGACCCCTACGCGGAGGAGAAAGAAGATCTGTGCATCGCCATGATGAACTGCGCCTCGAAGGACGGGGGGATGCGGGCCTGACCCCGTACCGCCTGATCGTCTTCGCCAAGAAGTTCTACCCGATTAAACGCCGCAAGCATGTCACCGAGATCGCCCTGCAAGAGTACGCCTTCATGGCGTGGACCCCTCACCAACACTACCCCGAGGCGCGCCTGCCGTCGGCCGGCAGTTTCCTGTTTCCCGGGATGCACGCCGCCCGGGCAGAAGCGATGAATTACCTGACCCGGCCCGACGTCAAGCAAGTCAGCGTGCGTACCGACCAGGATCGCGAGGTCTATCGCTACTTCCGCCACGCCGATGGCCGCGTGACGGGCTATGGCGCGGAGGGCTGGCAATGATTTTCCCGGCCGTTTTCTTGCCGGTAATGCCCCGTAGGCGCCTCCCCAGGCACGCTTTTCGCCTCTCCTTTTCAATGACTTCCGCAGGAGCTTTATCCTCCTACCGGACAGGCGTGCTGGCATCGCCAGGAGGCGTAGGAAGCAAGGGGCGAAAAAAAGCTCAAAGGGAATCGGGATGCGATGTAACTCTTTTATTAACAACGCTGGGAAATCCACCCCCAATCCTTCGGCGGGGATGACGGCAGCGTACGAGAGGGTAGGTGAGCAAATCAGTTTTCCACCGCCTTTTTCTGATGGTAGAATACCAGGTGTTCAAATGTGTTAGGAGTGCATCATGGCGACAATCCCGGTAGTGACTGTACGACTGGAGGCCGACCTTCGGGAACGGCTCGACCGCCTGGCGAAGGCGCAGCGCCGCAGCCGGTCATTTGTGGCGACCGAAGCCATCCGCGAATACGTGAAGGTGAACGAGTGGCAAATCGAGGAAACGCAGAAGGCTCTGGCGGAAGCTGATGGGGGCGAGTTTGCCTCCCCGAAAGAGGTCCGGCGCATCATGAAGAAGTGGATGGGCTCGAAGCGGCCGGGCAGTGCCCGATAGACCGCTGGAGATCCGCTGGCTGAAGCGTGCCCTGGCGAACCTCGACGCCGAAGCCGCCTTCATCGCCCGCGACAATCCCGTTGCCGCTGCCCGTATGGTGGACGCCATCGCCATGGCCGTTGAATTGCTCGCCCAGCATCCTGGCTTGGGCCGGCCCGGGCGCGTGGAGGGCACCCGCGAACTGGTTGTCCCCGATACCCCGTACCTGGTCCCCTACCGCGTGCGCGGCAATGCCGTCGAAATCCTCCGCGTCTTTCACGGCGCCCGCAAGTGGCCGCAGGAGTTTTGAGCATCCGGCCCTCGGCTCCCCGAGTGCAACTTCTTCTTTGGGAGGATTTGGAACGATCGCGGAAACACCCAGCGCCAGCCAGAGGAGAATCCGAGATGACGATCCCAAGCAATAATCTTCGCCTTTACCTGGGGTTCTTGAACAGGCTCGAACAAGTCCAGGTCACTGCCGCAACAAACGTAATAGGCTCAAATCTGCGGGTCTTGGGAGTGGTCGAAGGCAAGGAAGAACTTCGGGACCTACTCGAAAAAACGGGCATCGACCACTATGTGATTTCTTCTGGTGACCTGACTTCCGGCACATTCAGTTCTGTCGCATACGCCATGACGCCAGCCGGAATCGTCGATGCGCTCGACCGTGAATTTCAAAAAGAGGACGACATCCTGATGCGCATACTTGAAGGCGGTTCCATTACTGAAGACGAGAAGCATTTCTCGCCCCGGACGAGCCTGACGGTCTGTTCAGCTTGTGTTAAAACCGAGGATGGACTCGCGACGATGAAAAGTTGGTTCTCAGGAGAAAAGTCATGAGCAAGGCTATTTCTTCGGGTCTCTTTCGAAAGTTACGGTCTCTCGGGACGGGTCAACGGTTTTCACTTTCCAGCCCGCTCGCAGCCACGCCAAGCACTGGCGGTGTCGCGTTCCGGGATTAGACTCGTTTCCCCACCATTCACGGTGTTCGCGCGCCGAAGGCGGCAGCTCCACGCCGATTCGGTCTTCGTCCTGGATGTCCTCAAAGGGAAGCGTGATCTCGTTCCCCGGCTGTCGCACTAGGAAGTCATAAAGTGGTTTGTAGGTGTCCATGGCCCGGACTATCCCATAGCCGGCATTGAGGGTCAAGCATCTCGGTCTCGTCCCGGCCAATGTGTCGGTGCAATCCTATTATGCCCTTTGCTTAAGTTCCTTGAATTTTGCTCGGTTCCATTGGCCAAGAATCGTGATTAGCTCGCCCGCATCGTCCTGTCTTGCAACGCCCAACCCCAGTCCCCCGTCTCCTACGCTCGCAACTGAATAGGCCACAAAGGGTTTTTGAAGCAGCCTGAAAACCGGTCTGTAGGGTGGTCTGCGACATGGTCCCCGGCCTTATTTCCGCGCTTACCGGAGCGCGGCCCCATTGAAGCTTGAACGCCGAGTTGCAGAGGAGGTCCGCTTTGTCATTTCCGCGCTGCCCCTGAAAAAGCCACCCAAGTAGCCCAGGCAAGCTGAGTGCTCCATATCTCTATGGGAGGCAAAAAAGCCCCCCAGGAGGCATGGAAATGGCGGAAACACTCAGCGAAGCTCGCACAGTTCAAGTCACGGTCAAACCGGCCGAGACTTCCCGGAACGGTAATCCCCGTATCGAGATGGAGTCGATGTCGAAGCCGGGGAAGTTTTACACCATCACCTACGTCGTCAAGGGCCTGAAGGAAGGCCAGCAGCCGGAACTCTTCTGCGACTGCCCGTCGTACATCTACCAGAAAGCGGCATCCCGCAAGCCCTGCAAGCACCTCAAGGCGCTCAGCCTGTTTGGCCGGCCGGAAGTGATTTTCGCGACGGAGGTGAAATAGCATGGAAGCCCGCGAAACTCACGACCACGTCACGCTCAAGGCTCGGATGTCGGTGGAAACCTGGCGCAAGAAGCTGATGAAAGAGACGGAACGCGCCAAAGCAACCCACGCGAAGTACGCTGGCCACTGCGTGGCCATTGTCTTCACCCACATGCACCTGTACGCGCACAATCCGACCGATGAGATGATTGGCAAGCAGATGATCGCCGCCTACCTCGTGGTTCCCCGCTATCGGGACCTTGCTTGGCAGGCTTTCAAGGATTCCTACGAGGCGGCACGGCAGTAGCCGCATTCTCGGAAGGGGAGGCAAAGGAAATGGCGGAGACAAGACTGACCACGCTCGCGGAACGGAACGTGGTACGCGAACTGACGCACTGGGACTCGGAGAAGGCAACGGTGGTCCGGGATGGTCACGAGCGCGTGTTCTTCGAAGTGGTGATCGACGAGGAAATGCTGCGGCGCCTGGGGAAGATCGCGGCCAGCAACAAGAACGGCCAACGCAAGCGCGGTCCACTCACCGTCCGCGTTACCCGGCGCCAAGCGATGTGAATGCGTAATTCGGCTCGGCCCTCCGGGTAGTATCGCTCGGAGGTTCGAACCGAGTTACGGATGCGAGGAGGAGCTTATGGACGCCCTGCGAGGAAGCCGGGCATCGCTACCCCCTGGACGGCATGAGGTACAACGCTTGCCTGAATTACGGCGAGCCTTTACGGACCTGAGCGACGCGCAACGGTGGGCAGCCAAGAAGGAGTGGGAGTTCTACCAGTGCGTGGGTGAGGGGAATGTCGGCATCCTGACGGTCAACGCGGAAGGGCTCACCTGGGAAGTCGATAGCGCGGACCCGCTCAGTCAGGCCGGCACGAGGGCCCGTGAGTGAAGTCTCGGGGCCGAATCGAGAAGCGAAGAATAGTTAGATTTTCCGTCCTGGGCCGCGTGGATGTCGAACGGCAGGTAGCGCCGTTGTGTGTAAGTTATTCCTAGCCGCCACGTTCCAACCGAGCACAATCATGCCGATATAAAAAAGTGCCACCGGGACTCCCGGTAAGCCGAGTGCATTTCTCTCTTATGGGACGGCAAAAAGCCCTCCCCAAGGAGGCATGGAGAAAATGGCGGACGCAAACGATGCAGTGGCAATCGCGGAAATGCCAATCACGGAAGTGAAAGTCGAGAACGTTATCAAGGTCTACTCCGGGAAACCGGGATGCGGCTGTGGCTGCCGTGGGAACTATCGCGTGAACCCGGCGCACCTGGAATTCGCGAACAAGGAACGCGGGTACGACTACGGCCCAGAGGAAGTGAACCTGACGCAAGTGAAGCGCATCCTGCGCGAACTGCAAGCAGCGGAGTTGGCCGCGCCCGGCACCGTGGATGTTGACACGAAGGTCGGACAAGGACCGGAAGGGCCGATCACGATCTACTCGCTGGAGACGGAGACCCGGTTTCGTTGGGTGTACGTGCGGAACTAGCGGACGGGGCGGGTGACTTCGGCGGGGAGAGCCTGAATCCTGGATGAAGCCAGAGGCATCTGGCAGCGCAGAGCAAGGAGGAAAAACCGATGATCGTTGAAGTGGAAATGTGGGCATTTGCCCAGGGCAAGATCCGCCAGGTAGAGGTGCCGGACGAGGAGATGGCTCTGTCGAAGGACGTCCACGCACGCCTGGAGCAAGTGTGGTACTACGGCCAGAACGACATCCAGCCGCAGCAAATCCCGAGCGTGTCGATGGGCGACATCGTGCGCCTGGACGGCAAGCGCTGGATTGCCGTCATGATCGGCTTCGAGGAAATCCCCGAGGGCATCGTCGCCTGCATCATCTGCGACGAACGGATGCCGGAAGCGGAATTCCCCGCGCACCGTCACGCCCGCGCGTAAGAGCCCATCCCCCGCGAAGTAGAGCCCACCCCGCCTCACCCTGCCCCGCCCGCGCCGGTCAGTCCCAATCACAGGCCAACAGATTGTGTAGGAGAACGGAACGGGAGCGCGTCCGGTGCAATCGTCCGCGCTCCGCCATCGTTCAGCCATGCCAAGCGACCCGCCGGGATTCTCGATGAACTGACCCGCGTTATCAACCGTCTTTGGATTTAGCCATCCTTCTAGCTCAGGAACGCTGAGTGCTCACTTCACTATTGAGGTACAAAACGATGTCTGAAAAACCCAGTGCGGATTTGGAAAGAAAGCAGGAAGAACTCCTGATGGACGAGATGTTGCAGCGTCCATCGCAACTTCTGCTGGCCTCGACGATTGGCCATCAGAACGGAATGTTGATCTGGTCCGGCTACGCCGGCGACAGGTTCCACGAAGACGCCGTGGAAGCGGCGCTCGCCGTCCTCTGGGATGCGTATCTGCCCCCGGAGTCACGCCGGATGGAACCGGACTGGGCGGCGATCATCGCTGCCGGGAGGAATACATGAGAACACTGAGCGGCAAGACCGTGAGTTTTGATTGGGACTCGGACGAGCAAGGGCACGTCGTCACCGTCCTGGGCGTAAGCGTTTCCCGCGAAAGCTACGGCGAGGATGCCGACGGCCACCGGGGGGTGCTGATCGACTTCCTGGAGTTTGACGAGATCAAGATCGAACCGCCTCTGGCGCCGGTCGAGCAGCCCAAGTGGGAGAAGTTCCTGAGCACCCGCTTGGAAGACCGGGTGATCGCCGCAGTACGCGAGCAATACGAGTCCGACCGCGCCGACTTCCTGGCGGAGCGCTGGGCCGAAAGGCACGAGAGGTGCGCATGATTACCTTGCGCGATGTGAACATTTTCGTACGGAGGGCCAACGCCGCCGATTTGAAGGAAGTCGCGCGGTTGGTGACGGCCCGACTGCATGAGAAAGGGAGGCTGAAAGCAAATGAGCGAACTACTCGATGGAATTTACAGTGTTGTGTACCGCTCGGGGGAGCATCGGACAATTCAGTTACGGACCCCGGAAGCGGGCAAACCCTTGGCCGGCAAGCGAATCCTGTCGTACCGCCAAAGGGATGACTGGAAGGGCTTCGGCTTTCTGGTGAACGATACGCCCAACGGCAAGCCGGCGGTGGCTTTCTGGCGCAAGTTCCGCGCGGAGAACGCGCCCAAGCGTCTCGAACGCATCGAGTTCGCGGTGCGCACGATTCTTGAGAACCCCGCCAAGGCCGGGTTGGCGTATGCTTTGCGGGAGAACCGCTGCTGCCGGTGCGGAATGCAGTTGACAGTTCCCGCCTCCGTGGCCTTCGGCATGGGCCCGGAATGCGCCCGCAAGCGTGGCTGGACGAAGGAAGACAAGTTGAAGGCTTTCGAGTGGGCCAAGTCGCAGGTGCCGGACGTCACCGTCCAGACCGACCTATCGTATGGCCCGCTGGAAGAATCGGCGTAAGATTCTACGGAGGTAACGAACGATGGCAGATCAAAAGGAATCGCTGACCAGGGAAATCGACGGACTGCTTCGCCAGGAGCAAGAACTGCGAGCGCAGATTCAGCCCCTCACCGAGAAGCTGCTGAAGGTGGCGGAGCGACGCCAGGAGAGGCAGGAACAACTGGCGCAGCATCGCCAGGGAGCGGGCGAGCTGACGCTTGAAACGCTGTACGCGGAATGGAGGCCCGAGGAGACGACGACCGCGTCCCGCGTGTTGAACAACCTGGCGGCGCAGCTCGGCTTCCACCGCAGTGGCTATTGGATTGAGACCGAGAAGCCCGCCTTCAAGTTCCAGTTTTACCAGAAGCGGCCCGGGCAGGTTGACGCCTACCTGGCGGCACTGAGGCGCTTGGCGCCGGTGCTCAAGCCACACCCGGACGGAACGTTTTGGTTCGGAGTCTTCGAGCACACGTTGTCGGAGCGATGCTCGTACTCGTGTCAGCACCGGGATAAAAGGGAGCCGAAATCATCAGTCTGAGGGGAGCCACGCCTTGAGAGCCTCATCGGCGGGGGCGCGGTACTAAACTCTATAGCAGACGCTATATCTTGAGATGCCAGATTCAGGTTTCATTTGCGATCGGTTCGCCCTTTCGGAAATGCTGGGCGCGGCGTGGCCATACTACTGCTTTGGGGCTTCCGCGTGGTTGCAGCGGCGCAACATACCCCGACCTCACCAGATGGCGCCATAGGGGGTTTTCACCCACCGTTGAAAAATCAATTCGCAAAATGCCATTGCCAAATTCGAAACCCAATGTGACGAAAACCGGACTATGCGATGGTTGCATGCCGATAGGCGTCGATTGCCTCCGCAAGCCGCAGTCGAAAAAATACAAACCGTCCATCTCAGGACATTCAAATTCGATTCCGCCCCCTCGCCCCGGCCCCTAGAGCCAACTGGGAGGTGGCAGGTTGCATGTGGGAAAAGTAGCGCGGAAGCCCAAACCGCGAATCCTGAGCGACCAACCCCGTCAATTTGTCACTCCTCCACAGTCTGCGCCTCTCCCCCGCGGCTATAAGTAAGACATTACTGCCCATCTTAACGAATTATTCTTAAAATTATCTCATTTTTTGACATTCGTCATTGACAGCAGAATTAAACAGGCGTGTTCGCTTCCCCTGAAAGATGCGGATGTAGTTATTGTGCAAAATGTCGTTTTCATTGTGAGTAGAGTGCCGCTGTGATAAACCTGCTCAAGCTCCCCCGCCATCAAGTAGTTTCTCTCTGCTCTGCTTCCTCTTCCCCGTCAGGCTTTAGGGCAAACCGCGCCTACACAAATTTTGGAATTGTTTGGAGGCCTATGCGATCCCGCCGCCCCACTTCCTCGGTACGAATTCTGACCATCAGCCTATTCTTTATGTGCGCCGTGTTGAGCGCGATTTTCGCTCCATCTGCCCTTGCCCATCCTCCTCAGGTCGGGGGCATGCAGCCCATGGCCGGCGTATCTGTGAACAGCTTCAGCCCCACCTCCGGCACGATTGGCACATTGGTGCGCATTTATGGAGGCAACTTCGGGTCGTCGCAAGGAACCGGTTACGTATTGTTCACCGGGACGTCAACGCACGCGACCATACAGTACTGGAGTAGCGACGGAACGGAGGTCGACGCCAACGTTCCGAATGGCGCCACCACCGGTGTTATCACCGTGTACGTCAACGGGGGAGGGCACGGAAGTAGCAGTTCGGCCTTCACGGTCAATCCGCCTGCGCCCTCGATTACGAGCGCCTCTCCCAATCCGACCACGGTGGGTACGTCGGTGACCATTGGCGGATCGAACTTTGGAAGCTCGCGCGGAACAAGCACCGTCAGTTTCAATGGCACGGCGGCGACCACCTACGGCACTTGGAGCGCGACCAGCGTTCAGGCAACCGTGCCGACCAACGCGACCAGCGGGTATCTGGTGGTCACCGTGGGAGGCCAGAACAGCAACAACTGGTCGTTTACGGTAACGCCGCACATCACCAGCCTCTCCGTTACCACGGGTGCCGTGGGAACCGCGTTTACGATCTCCGGCTCAGGGTTCGGCGCGGCGCAAGGCAGCAGTACCGTCACAGTTGGTGGTGCAGTGGCCACGGTCACATCGGGCAATTGGGGAGCGTCCAGCATCAATACTTCGGTCCCCAACGGCGCTCCGGTGGGCAGCGACAATGTCGTGGTAACGGTGAACGGCGTGGCCAGCAACGCCTCGGTATTCACCGTAACTGCTAGCAAGACGAACACCTCCACCGGATTGGTATCGAGCCTGAACCCCTCGGCTTACGGAAGCATTGTCACGTTCACTGCCACAGTCACGCCCAGCCAGGCGACGGGGACGGTCACCTTCAAAGACGGCAGCACGCAGATTGGCACGGGAACTCTGAGCGGGGGTGTAGCCACACTCAATATCTCCTGGCTGACCGTCGCCACACACTCCATCACTGCCGTGTATGGCGGTGACAGCAACTACAACGGGAGCACATCGTCCGTAGTATCGCAGGTCGTAAACGCGCTGACGATTACCAAGCCTGGTTATTGCGTGTATTGATTTCGCAGGGGTGAGTTGTTTGCGTTGTGAACGTAGAGCCTGAATTCTCAGCGGAATTGCCTTGCGGTTCGTGCTCGATGTTTAGAAAGAAGTAGAGACCCGACTGATTTGAAAATTCATCCGGAAGGTGCGCTTATGCTGACCTCTTCTTACCTCCGCCGCCTGATCGCCGCTGGCCATGCGGTTATTGCTTTGGCCTGTTTGATGTTGCTCACCACGTCCAGCCTTTGGGCGCAACTGCAAAACATTTCAAACATGGTGCAGACGCCGGCGCCGGGCTCCGGCCACGATTACATTAAACTGTTGTCGGAAACCGTCAGCCCTTCCAACGGGCAAGTCAGCATCCGCATCAATGTCCCCATGCCACCGGGGCGCGGCATTAGCATCCCGTTTGGTTTTGCGTATGATTCCGGCAGCGTCATGGAAGTGCAGGAAGTGAAGGGAGCCGGATATGGAGCAGCACCAGTATCCGGCCGAGCCCAATGGAATCTCAACCGTAGCTGGCTTTCTCAAGGCGGGTGGAGTTATACGGTCCCCATGGTCACTGCCGTTCCCGGCTCACGGCCAACCACGTACCAACAAGGCACGGTTTGCGACTTCATCTCGAATTACATGTTTGAAGACGCCACGGGCGGGAAGCACGCCCTTTACATCTCACCTGCCGCAACCGACGAAGGCGACTATCAGAATTGCGCCACTTCACTGGTCTCAATACCGCACTCCGTTCTGACGAGTTACGACGATTCTTACCAGGCGACGACGCCGAACGGTGGTCCCGGCGATTTCACCATATTTGCGCCGGTGACCATTGCCGATGCGGACGGCACCATTTATAGCACGGCATTGGGGTATCCACTCGTTAACGCCGTTTATACGGCACCGATTTATTCGATCGTCGATAGGAACGGGAACAGCATCTCGACCAACATTTCCACTCAGACCGAAGGGCAGATCACCTATCAGGATCTTAATGTAGGCGGCACGTATAACCGTACCCTGCTCACCTCCAGCGGTTTTGGCACGGTGGGCGGCACTGGAGACACGGTTACGGTCTCAGGCCTCAGTCAGCCCTACCATATCATTTGGAAGCCGATAACGGCCGTCTTCCCGCAAACGGTTTATGAAGGTTTTCCGGGTACGGATTGGGTTTCGTACACTTATGGAGTAGGCCCTGTCTACTATGGGTGTCAAGGTTTTTCAACCCGGTGGTGGACATATAACGTCGTCTCGGAGATCGATCTTCCCAACGGCCAGAAATATACGTTTACCTATGACGTAGATCACTATGGGAATGCAAGCTTAAATCCGAACAATACGCAATTCGGCGTCGTTGATTCGATAACCTATCCCGACGGAGGGTCCGTTCTATACCAGTGGGAAATAGGGCCTCTGTCTGAATATGCGAGCTATGAAGATGCCATGGAACACGGCAATCAATCTGGAGGGCCGGGCTGCGGCCTGACCTATGCCGTCCCCATGGTGGCGCAGCGGACAGTTTATGATGGTGCGCATCCGAGCGGCGTCTTAATTCAGACGTTTTCCTACGCCACGAACCCATCCCCCTTCCAGGCCATGACTTGGGCAACTAAGACCGCGACCGTAAAGAGCTACGATCTTATCCGCAATCCTTCGACATATGACATAACACAATACACTTATAGTTATGTTACGACGCCGCAGCAGCCCAACGTACTCGGTCAGTCTTCTCCTCAGGTTGCGGTTGAGAGTCAGATAGTCAAGGGGACGGCGGTCAATCCGAATCAAGCCACAACCCACAAGCTATGGTGGCATAATCCAGGATACCTAGGGGCCAACGGTTCCCCGCTCCTCGCCTGCGAAGACAGTACGCTTCCGAACGGGCAATCGACCATGACTTACCACTTTTATGGTCCAGGCGGGCAATACTGGCTGCCGGGTGCGGGCGCTCAGGAGACGGAGACGGATGAATTCGGCTTTGGATCTCTGTGCGGATCAAGTCTTCCCCAGGGGAGCTTGCCCGCGGGCCTGAAACGGCAAACCCTCAGGACGTTCGCCAGCTTCCCGAGTTACACGGCGTTTCAATACTACCCGCTCCCACCTGGCACCCCCGCCGCGGCGGGTCTTTCCATCTTTGACAAACTTTCGGTGGTTACCACAGGGCCAGACTCCACGCCCGCCGACATTGTTTCGAAGACCGAGTACAACGGTTACGATGGAGTCGGCAACCTCCAAGGGATGCAGCGCGATTGCCTGAATTCCTATTGCTCGAATGCCCTTACCTACGGCGCCACGTATAACCCGGACGGCCAGGTCGCGACTACCACCGATGCCGGTGGCCAAATCACGCATTACTACTACGCCTGCTATGACGCGTATGTGGATGAAATCGACTATCCCATCAATAAGGTGAAGTTCGATTACGATTGTGCGAGCGGCTCCGTTACCGGATCCTACGATCCGAACCAGGCGCTGAATTCCAATCTCCCGCACACGCAATACAGCTATAGCGACCCTGGTAACCTCGGAAGGCTCACCGGCATCTCTTACCCGGATGGCGGGCAGACCAGCATCACCTATAATGACACGGCGCCGACACCCTCCATCGTTACGACCAAGACGAACACCCAGAGTCTCACGACCACCGCGGTGATGAATGGCCTGGGGCAGGTAACAGAGAACCAGGTGAACTCCGACCCGCAGGGAACCCTGAAAACCGATGTGATTTATGACGGCTTGGCACGTGTCTACCAGGCTTCGAACCCCTACTATTCAGGACCGCTTTATACGACGACCAATTATGAGGAAGCAACGAATCGGGTGAACCAAACTGTCTACCCCGATTCGACCCAGTCCACAACCACGTGGATGGTGCTGAGCTCCCTCGACTGCTCGCAGGTTACCGATGCGGGCGGCAAGGTACGGAACCTGTGTGACAACGACCTGGGGCAACTGAAGCAGGTCATCGAAGACCCCAGCACGCTGAATTACTCCACAACTTACACTTACGACGTTCTGAACAACCTGACGAACGTCGCGCAGGGGGCTAGTCAAACCCGCACCTTCGCTTACGATTCTTTTTCCCGCCTGCGCCAGGCCACCAACCCCGAGAGCGGCTTGACGCAATACTGGTATGGTGAAGGTTCGGCCTATTGCGGCGGCAATCGCACCAGCCCCTGCCAACGTCAGGATGCCAAGGGCAACTCCACCTACTACACTTACGACGCGGACAACCGCCTGCTCACCAAAAACTACGCCTCCAATGATTCCACCCTGCGGGCGTGTTATGCTTATGACGGCCAGAATGGTTGGGGAAATCCGATGACGAACCCCCTTGGGCACTTGACGTCGAGCTTTGGGATCACCCACGCGGGAGCCGTGGTGTCGGGCAGCGAGTCGTTCCAGTGGGACGCTATGGGGCGATTGCAGGCGCAGGTGCAGTGTACGCCGTCCACTTGCGGCGCGGGCGGCTACCCCGTCTCCCGGAGTTACGACTTGCTGGGGAATGAATCCGGCTTCTGGGATTCCTCCGTGGCTCGCTACCCCACCTACGACGGCGCCAACCGCCTCGCGGGCATGACCGCCAGCCTTAACGGTGCGGCGCCGCAATCCTTGATCAACATCACCGCGTACGACCCCTCGGGTGGGTTGAGTGCCGCAACGTTGGGGAACGGTTTTGCGGAAACCCGCGCTTATAACTCCCGCACCTGGCTGGGCAGCATCCTGGTGAAGAATGGCGGCGCCACGGTCTATTCGCTTTCCGGGCCAGCCACTGGAAACCTCATCAATTACGCGGGCAACGGCAACGTGCTGAATGTGATTGACACCGTCAACGGCACCTGGGCGTACACCTATGACGGCGTGAACCGGCTGTATACAGCAGTCGCCACGGGGCACAGTTTCCAATACACAGACGACGCCTACGGAAATATGACCTGCGTTGACAACGGAAGCGCCCATTCGCCCTGCACGCCTGCGGGACCACCGGCCTTGGCTTACACCCATAGTCCCCAGGACAACCGAATTTCGACGAGTGGCTACTCGTACGATAACAATGGGAATCTGCTGACGACCAACAGCCTAATGCGCGCGATGGTCTACGACACGGAGAACCGCCTGACCTGCGTGGTAGACCCCAGCGGCGGTCTTTGCACCACCAGCGGCGCGACGAATTATTATTACGACCCCAATGGGCAGCGGGTTGCGAAGACTACCGGTACTGGAACCCTGATTGAAGACTACGTCTACGATTTCAGCGGGAACCAGGTTTCCGCGCACAACAGCAGTAGCACCCTCCGCAACGAACTTTACGCCCCCGGCGGTCGGCACGTCGCAACCTATGGCAGCAGCCTATTGACGTACAATTTCGCCGATTGGCTGGGAACCGAACGGTATCGCAGCAATTCCAGCTATACCGAAACCTGCACCGACATGCCCTATGGTATGAACCTGGCCTGCGCCGGGAGTGACACTAGCCCCATGCACTTCACCGGCAAACAACGCGACGCCGAAAGCGGGCTGGATTACTTCAATGCGCGCTACAACGCGTCGACGTTGGGACGGTTCATGACTGCCGATCCATCTGGGAAAGAGGCCGCCCGCCTTGACGACCCCCAGACGTGGAATCTGTATGCCTATACCAGGAACAATCCCACCACGTTCACGGACCCAACTGGTTTGTATACGGTGGCCTGTTCGAGTGATGCCAAGCAGTGCGAGAAGGAGCAGCAAAATTTCGAAAACGCCCGCCAAAAAGACCTGAACTCAAAGGACATAGAGGTGCAAAACGCAGCCAAGGCTTGGGGTAATTTTGGAGATACTGGGGTAACCGTAACCTTCAAGTCCCAATCCGAAGTCGATGCAGACGCGGGGAATTCAGACCCTAACGTTCGGGTGGGTGCCTTCGTTCAACCGGGAATTCCGAGTGCGGGCGAGCCCACGCCAGACCGCCAAGCTGAGTTCTCAACGAGTCTCGGCGGCTCCGATCCCGCAGGTCATTGAACGTGGGGATCGGATTGGAGTACCGGATCGCGCAACGTTTATAGGTACGGCCGATGGCGTCGCTAATCAGGTTGTCGAGGAGAGAACTGTCGGAACCCGGACTATCGCCCAGCATGTGCCGCGTGAGGTTCTTGAGGAAGGCGATTTTTTCTTTACCGGGAGCGGTTTCGCCCGGCGGCAGGTCCCAGGGATTCAGCGTTTCGTTCCCTTCGAGGTCAACATCGATCACCCGGCCACCCATAAGCTCCACCAGCGGCCGGTAGGAGTCCCCGCGCTCCATGATGGAAATCAGCGGGTTGGCGCGCGCCATCATGAGCAGGAAAAGCTGCGCCATGAAGGTTTTTCCTCCCCCGCTTTTCGCCATGATGAGCAGGTTCG
>PLWR01000029.1 GCA_003165615.1 Acidobacteriota bacterium
TTGCGGCAATCGTAGGCGGTGTACCACTTGCCGCGCTCGAGTAACGCCACCGTCAGTCCGGCTTCCGCGAGCTCTTTGGCCACAATGCCGCCACCCGCTCCTGCTCCTACGATGACCGCATTGACTTTCGCCAGTTTCATTGCTTTTCCAATCCGCAGATTATGCAGATTACGCAGATTTTCTATCGGCAAAATCTGGGTCTTCTGTGGATGTTGGGCCCGGCATGCGCCCACGCACAGGCGGGTAGGGCAGGCGCAGCATTTTCCAACTCGCCCTCTCGCGGTTGCCGCCGTGCCGCGGGTCACCATAAAACCCTTGCAAGGTGTGGCTGACCACAAGGTCGAAGAACGATTTAGCCGAAGCCTGTTTCCAACACTCGCCCCGCGCCTGCCCGTTCTCCATGGTTTGCAGCAGTGCATCCTGCTGCTGGGAACTGAGCTCCACGAAGGGCTTGCCATACCTCGCGCGGCAGGTTGCATTGGTGCCGGCAAGGCCTTGCGCATAGGCCTTCCGCATCTTGCGGTAGTGGCCTGTCAATTGCCGATCGATAAAGGTGACCACCCCGGCCCATGCGGCCCCGGGGTCCTGGTCGGTGGGGATGATTCGTTCACAGATCGCCTCCAGCGTGCGAGCTTCCTCCGCGTTCAGGCAGCGCCAGGGATTGCCGGGACCGAGACACGCCACCATGGGCGCTGCCGCCGTGGCCACGGCCGTGATCTGCATGAACTTGCGTCGGCTGAACCTCGCACTATGGCTCATAAGGTGGAAAAGCGAGCAACCGAAAGACCATCCTCGCGGAAGGGAATGAACCGATTGGACGAAATGTCAGAAATATCGAACGCTCAGGAAATGAAGATCTATCTTGATAAACTACTGAAAACAAATGGGAAGAAGGAAGTTATCTGCGTAAGTATTTGAAAATACAGCAGTTGCCCGATCTTTGCATTACATTATGCCCCTATCGCGAGTCATTAGGGACTGTCAAGCGAAAGCGCAGGACGGCGCTGATGTCATTTGGAATGGAAACCGGCCAATGATATCCTGCGGCGGATCGTGAGTGACGTGCGGCGGCAGGCCGGCGGCGGTCCCCAGTCGGACGGCGTCGCGGTATTGGCGATCCGCTACCACGGCCAGAGATAACGAAAGTGGGTGTGCCATGACTGAGCAAACCACACTGATTCTCAAAAACGATGTGTCGGAACTGGAAAGAGTCTTGAGTTTTGTTTCCGATCTTTGCGCCCGGCGCTCCATTTCTCCGGAAACCGAGTACGACCTGAATCTGGCCCTGGATGAGATTATTACCAATGTTGCCAAACATGCCTATCCGCAGGGGGGAGAGCATCAATTTACCCTGCAAATCACCATTAGCGACGGGGAATTTGTGGTCCGCGTTGAAGATGATGGAATCGAGTTTGATCCCACTGCGCACCCAACCCCGAATTTTGATGCCCCCTTGGAGGAACGGAAAGAAGGCGGCTTGGGAATCTTCCTGGTTCGCCAAATCATGACGAGCGTCCAGTACCAGCGTGTTGCCGGGAAAAATGTAGTCACCCTGCGGAAAGAACTTACCTGAGTTCCCTTGCAATACCTGCGAGGATTGTGCCGGGAGAAGATCAGGCCAGAGTCAGCTTGACAGGGCGCTGGCTTCATCTTCGTAGAGCCCGAAGAAGCATTCAATTCCCACCATCTTCAGTGTCTGCCTGACCATCTTGGCGGGGGCGTACATGGTGAATTTGCCGCCGACTTCCTTCAGCATGTTTCATCCCGTTAAAATGCGGCTGTGCGGGGCCCGGCGGGAATGCCGTTGGGTTATTCGGAGGTGATGACCTCACCTCCCGCTTGTCAGTTCCGCCGGTGGACGGTAGGGTGAGGAGGTTGCCCGCGCCGAGTAACTATCCTCCGGCAAAGCCGGAGGCTTTACGGTGGCTGGCCCCTCAAAGGGGCCGGAGCGCCACCGTCGGGAAAAGACCCCTCATCCGACCTCGTCCCTCGGCCACCTTCTCCCCAAGGGAGAAGGAAAGGGATTCCCTACCCTCTCCCGTGGGGAGAGGGTGGCGGCCATGCGCCGCCGGGTGAGGGGTCTTGTGCCCGGCCCTCCTTCCGGAACTGTCAAACTGCGACTCCCTCCCCGGCAGAGCCGGGGGATCTCCCAATGGATTAGTGCTCGACGGGATTATTCCCGAGCCATCCCTACTGCATTGTCTTTCACCCTGTCTTCGTTCACTCTTCGTGAGCAAAATGGAACAGATGGACGTTACCGAGCATGCGATGTTGTTATCGCCTGCGGGTAAAGTTTTCCCAAGTTGCAAGCGTCACTTGAAGGGCGGACAAACATCGGAGGTTAAGCGAACATGGCGGAAACGCAAGCTACAGTCACTCAACAGGCGGCTTGGAAAGCCCTCGAAGCCCATTACTTGAAGACCCGGGAGTTGCATCTTCGGAAGCTATTCGCGGAAGATCCTAATCGCGGTGAGCGGATGACCGCCGAGGCCGTTGGCATCTACCTCGATTACTCCAAGAACCGCATCACCGACGAGACGGTGAGGCTTCTCCTGCAACTGGCGGAGGAATCCGGCCTG
>PLWR01000735.1 GCA_003165615.1 Acidobacteriota bacterium
ATGCCCGTCAGGTGCTCCTGCAAATAGGCATTGATGCGAGCAATCGCCGTGCGAATGCGTCGGTAGGAATCGCGCACCGCCCGCCGGAATGAGGCGGTAACGGCCGCGATCACCGGCAACACGGCGAAGGTCAGGAGCGCCAACTTCCAGTTTACATATAGCATCACCACCATGATGCTCAGGAGCGTGAAGAAATCCCCGAAGATCGCCACCACCCCGGAGGAAAAAAGATCGTTCAGCACATCCACATCCGTCGTGACTCGAGTCACCAGCCGGCCGACGGGATTGCTATCGAAAAAGGCTATTTCCAGCCGCTGCAAGTGGAGGAAAATCTGCTTCCGCAGGTCGTACATCACCTTCTGCCCCACCAATTGCATGGTGAACGACTGGGCGAACTCCAGGAAGAAACTGAGCAACACGGTGGGGAGGAAAAGCGCGAATGCAATCTGGGCAATGCCCACCATGGGGTCGCGGCTTAGGAAATGCGCGAGCACGGGCCAAAGATTCTGACCGCGAGTGGGATCCAGGTAGCGATCCACTTCCACTTTCATCAAATATGCCGGGACCGCCTGAAGTATTCCGTAAAGGAGCGTGGTGACCAGGGCGAACAACGTCATGCGCCAATACGGACGAAGGTACTGCATCAATCGCCGCATCAGCCGCGAGTCGTACGCTTTACCGATAATCTCGTCTTCTTGATGACTAGCTGCCATAATCCTCAGAAGGAGTCAGAAGCTATAAGCTAGAAGTCAGAATGGAAATCTTGCCGTTTTCATGACTCCTAACTTCTAGCTTCTAACTCCCAAATCCTAGATCCCAGATCCTACCTCCTGCCTCACGCTTCCTTTTCCAGCGCTTCCTCAATCAACTGTTTGTTATAAAGCTCGGTGTAATGGCCGTTCATGGCCAGCAGTTCCGCGTGGGTGCCGCGCTCCGCGATTTCCCCGTCGTGCAGCACTACAATTTCATCGGCGTTCTGGATGGTGGAAACGCGATGCGAAATCAAAATCGTAGTTCGGCCCGCCATCACGCCGGTGAGCTGCCGCAGGATCGTCTCCTCCGTGTAGGTGTCCACACTGGAAAGCGCATCGTCGAGAATCAGAATGCGTGGATCGCGAATGACGGCGCGGGAAATGGCGGTTCGCTGCTTCTGCCCGCCGGAGAGCGTCAGCCCGCGCTCCCCCACCATGGTGTCAAACTTCTTTGGAAAGCCATTTATCTCGGGGAGAATATTGGAAATTTCCGCAGCGCGCTCCACCTGTGTATCGGACGCCTGCGGCGCTCCAAGTTTTATGTTTTCGCGGATCGTCTCACTGAATAGAAATGTCTCCTGAGGCACAAATCCGATGTCTTTGCGCAGCGTCTGGAGCGGAATCTGACGGATGGGAACACCGTCAATCAACAGCGTTTCGGGAGGAGCATCGTACAAGCGGGGGATCAGACTTACCAGCGTGGATTTTCCCGAGCCCGTAGCTCCCACCACCGCTACGGTCTTGCCTGCCGGGATGTGCAAGTTGATATTTTTCAGAATTGCATGGCCGTTGTAACTGAAGCTCAGATTGCGAAACTCGATCTCGCCCCCCAGTGCGGTTACCGGATGGGCCGGAACTTCGCGGTCGTCGATATCGGGTTTGGCGTCAAAAATGGTCATCAGCCGCCCTTGCGATGCCAAGCCCCGTTGTACCAGGTTGGTCACCCAACCCAGCGCGATGATGGGCCAGATCAGATTGGCAAGATAAACGTTGAAAGCGGCAAATGTCCCGACGGTAATATTTCCCCGCACCACGTGCTGCCCACCCACCACCAGGATCATCATCAGCGCAATGGCGTACATCAATCCCATCGCTGGCCAAAGGAAACTGGTGATCCAGATTAATCCCTTGTTTTTTTCGACGAAGTCCCGGTTCATCACGCGAAACGTCGCCATCTCCGCATCTTCCTGGCAAAAAGCGCGAACCACCCGCACCCCGGAGATGTTTTCGCGTACCCGTTCCGTAATCTCGGAATAAAGCGCCTGGATTTTCTCGAAGCGCTCGTGAATTTTTGCGCCGAAAAATTTGACCCCAAGGGAAACCAGCGGCATGGGGGCAAGGGCCATCAGCGTCAGCGTCCAATCCAGATGAATCATCAAGCCGACGGTTACGATGCCGGTCACCACGGTGGTGGCGGAATACATGATGCCCGGGCCCATCATGTTGCGCACGGCGTTCAGGTCGTTGGTGAGCTTTGACATCAGGTCGCCGGTGCGGAGTTCGGTGTAATACCGCGGCGAAAGGCGCAGCAGGTGGCGGAACAAGTCATTGCGCAAATCGTATTCGGCGTCGCGGGAAATGCCGATCAGGATCCAACGCGTCCAGAATTGGAAGACGGCTTTGATCAGCGACAGGCCTACGAGCACGCCGGCCACCACCGCCAGGCGCCGGAGCATCGCTCCGTGCATCAGGTCGTCGACGCCCGCTTTGATGGCTAGTGGAACCAGAGCTCCCACGGACTGCCCGAGGATCAGGCAGACGAATCCCACAACGAAGCGCGCCTTATAACGCGCAAGATACGGCCGAATTGGACGGAAGCGGGCGAACATCCGAAGTTTTATCCTGAATTACACAAACCCCTTGATCCTGTCCCCAAGAGGAAGGAGAGCCAAAGTATTAGATTATAGCGGAGGCCGGAGGATACCGGAATGTGGATTCTGCTGGGATGGAGCGCCGGGAGTTCGTGAGATTGCTGGAAAACGTGGCCGGTTGCGTGTACCATGCTGCCGCGTTTGGCCATTCTTCCAGCGCGGTCAAGCAAACTTTGTCCCACGGAGCTCCGTATGGCGAATGATGAATCCGACGAAGACCGGGAAAAAGGATTAAGGAGCTCAAGCGCCGGGCGGAAGAACTCGCTGGCGGAGAGATGATGACCGGGGAGATTGTGCCGTCTTCCCCGGAAGTCGAAGAAGGATTCTGGAAGCACGTGGTGGAATATGAGGAAGCTCCGTGGACGACTCACTTCCAGCAATTGGAGCGTGCCGGGGTTTCCATGCCGGCGCCGGAGTCTCTGAATGATGATGAGGTCACTACCAAGCTTTGGGAAGTCATTAACAAGATGGCCCAGATGCGCATCTTTTTGGAAGATACCGACCACCTGAGTGACCGCGAACTTTACACGACGCTCTGGGGTGATGAATTGCGCGAGGAAACTAAAGACATCATGCTGGACCAGGACTCCGCTTGTCATTATCAAATGCTGAGCAGCGGCAGTGACGAAGACACGTATCTGTATCTTAAGTATTTCGCGGACGAGGAGTGGCGCAAAGATTGGCTCAAGCAATTCCCAGACTATTCTATGCCGGACGCCGAAGACCCGCCTTACGATCGCGACCGTCTACTGCCCCAGCCCACATACGGGCCGCCTCCCGATTTGCCCATCGCCTAGCGCGGATTTCTCATCATCGTAGCCCGCAGAGCAGGCTAGGTGGAACATCTCACCGTTCAACTTTGAGCGGGTGTAGCGCCTGTTTTGATTCCGTGGCTCGACCCCTATCGACAAGAAAAGCCGCGGACCTTCAAAACAGGTTCGCGCTACCCTTCTTATGGATTCGTTTTCAGGAAAGAAAGCAAGAGCGTTACATCTCGCGGCGGCCTTCAATCGCTTTGACCATGGTGACTTCGTCCGCGTACTCGAGTTCCGAGCCCACGGGAATCCCCATAGCGATGCGGCTGACTTTTACGCCCAGAGGTTTGATGAGCCGGGAAATATAGACGGCGGTGGCTTCACCTTCGACATTGGGGCTGGTGGCAAGGATCAGCTCCTTCACCGTGCCGGCCCTCAGACGCTCGAGTAAATTCTTGAGCTTCAGTTGATCGGGTCCAATGCCTTGTAGCGGTGAAAGGGAGCCATGCAGGACGTGGTATTGTCCGTGGAACTCGCGGGTTTTTTCCACGGCGATAACATTGTAGGGCGTCTCCACCACGCAAATCACCTCGCCGTCGCGCCTTGAGTCCGTGCAGTACTCACAGGGATCGAGTTCGGTAAGATTGTTGCAGATGCTGCACAGATGGATTTTGTCTTTGGCGTCAATGATGGCCGCGGCCAAGCGCTCCGCGTCTTCTCGTGATGCGCGTTCCAGATGGAAAGCAATGCGCTGCGCGGATTTCTGCCCGATCCCAGGCAGGCGCTTCAACTCATCAATCAGGCAAGCCAGTGGTTCTGCGTAATCTTTCATAGACGTGGAAAAGGGAAATCGAGTTTCGGCTTCTGTCAGGTTCAGGTAAGGCCCGGGATGTTGAGCCCGCCCGCCAGGTTGCCCATTTGGCTGGACATCTGCTCGTCCACTTTCCGCGAGGCTTCATTGCAGGCAACCAGGATCAAGTCCTGTAGCATTTCCAGATCCTGCGAGGCAAATACTTCGGGATCGATGCGGATTTCGTGGAGCTGCTTCTGGCCATTCATTTTGACGGATACCATGCCCGCGCCCGCCGTGGCTTCCACGATCAGCTCATCCAGTTGCTTCTGCAATTGTTCCTGGAATTGCTGGACTTGTTTCAGGATCTGTTGCATTTGCAGTGGGTTTTTCATTGCTCACTCCCGGCTCAGGTCCTTCACGTCCAACACGGTGCCATCGAACTTCTTGCGAAAAGCTTCCACGGTTTGATCGCCTTCGGCGCGCTCGCGTGCCTTGGGCCGATCCACTCGAGCTTCAACTTCCTGCCCTTCAAGTCTAACACAAATTTTCGCCGGTTGGCCCAGCACTTCCGCGCACACCGTCCGAAGGGTCGCCTGCTGCTCGCGGTTCTTAAGCAGATCCGCAAAAAAAGAGTCTTTCTCCGCATAAATAAATGTAGCTTCACCCTTCTCGAAGCGCCAACGGGCCATGTGCTCCAGACAACTACCGAGAAAATTCGATTGGCCATAGACCTTGGATTTGATGGCGGCCAGGACCGCGTCTTCGTTCCCAGGCGCGGCAGGTGCAGAAGCTTCCACTGCAGCAGCCGGGGCGGGCCTGGCAATCGCGGGGGCCGGGGCGGATTTTTCCGTCAGCGGTTTTCCGAAATTTTCCGGCCGAGGCTGGCGCGGCGGTTCCGCAGCAATATGCGGGGGGGGAACTGTGGCGGGGCGCAAGGCGGGAGCGGCTTTTCCCGGCAATACCGCGTTGCCGAGCCCGCTGAGCAGCATTTCCAGAGACGCCAGCCGCCGCGCGTGCACCATCTTCATCAGGGCCAGTTCCAGATGGAAGCGCGGGACCAGCGCATAGCGCATCTCGCTTTCCGCCCGCAGCAAAATATTGAAAAACCGCGAGAGGTCTTCTTCACTAAAACGGCCCGCAATGTCCCCGATGTTTTTCCGCTGTTCGGTAGGGACCTGGATCAGAGTACTCTCCGCGCCGCAACTGCGCCCGATCATCAGGTCGCGGACGAAACGCGTAAGCTCGCCGCAGAAGTGCGCGAGTTCATAACCTTCCGCAGCCAGTTGCCCCACCTGTTCCAAAACCCGGTGCGAGTCCGCCGCATCGACGGCCCGCAGGATTTCCGCCAACAATTCCGCGGGCACCACTCCCAGCACCTGGCGCACGCGCTTTTCTTCCAGGTGTCCGCCGCAGGCGGCAATCACCTGGTCCAGCAGCGAGAGAGCATCGCGCATGCTGCCTTCCGCCGCTTGCGCCAGCGTGGAGATGGAGCCTTCATCGTCGGCCACTTTTTCGTCGGCCACTATGGAGCGGAGCCGATCATAGATTTCCCCATAATCCAGCAGGCGAAAGGAAAAATGCTGGCAACGCGACTGAATGGTCGGGGGCAGCTTGTGCGGCTCGGTGGTG
>PLWR01000400.1:0-4235 GCA_003165615.1 Acidobacteriota bacterium
GCTTCAAGCGTAAGGTTCAGCAAGAAGACATCATCAAGGAAATCAAAAAGCATTCCTTCTACCTGAAACCGGGCGAGAAGAAGAGAGTTAAAGCAGCACTGGCTCGTAAAAGGGCTCGTAAAAAGGCCAGACACGAACAGGACTGATCGTTAGTGTGCTGAACTTGAAAGTGGGAAGGGCGAGAACCCGCGCCCTTCTTCACCTCCGGGCATATTAATGCGGGTGGGGCCCTGTTCAAATGGGGGGAGCATGGAATACCGGGATAGGGTCCTCAAATGCATCGATTGCGGCGCCGACTTCGTTTTCACCGCAGGGGAACAACTGTTCTTTGCCGACAAGGGTTTCAAGAATGAACCCAAGCGGTGCAAGCCCTGCAAATCCAAACGGAGTCAGACGATGAGCGGTCAGGGGTACCAACGCGTTGAAACTACCACCACCTGTTCCCAATGTGGTAAGGATACGACGGTGCCCTTTAAGCCGACTCAGGGCCGCCCCGTGTATTGTCGGGAGTGTTTTCAGCAGCGCAGGGTTTCAGCTTCTCCGGCTTAGCCTTTTCCACTCACACATAATGGACCCACGTCAGGGCGGAAGTGTCTCTGGTTAAGCCACAGTCCAAGGGCGAAGTATCCCGTGGGAGCGGGAACCCAATCCCCTGCCGCCGGGATTCAGTGGCGGCCCACCCCTGCCTCAGCTACAATTCTTCTCTGACCATGGCGACCTTTCACATTCTCAATTTTGGCTGTCGCGCCAGCCAGGCTGATGGCGCCGCGTTGAAGCAGCAGTTGCTTCAAGCCGGGCTTCAGGAAGTCGCGAGCGTGGAGGAAAGCGCCGTGGCGGTCCTGAATACGTGCACGGTCACGGCCTCGGCGGACGCGGAGGTGCGTCAGTTCGTGCGTCGAATCCACCGGCGGAATCCCCAGTGCCGCATTCTCGTGACGGGGTGTTATGCCCAACGCGCGCCGGAAGAAATTGCCAAAATGGAAGGCGTAGCCTGGGTGGTGGGAAACTCCCACAAGCATCTGGTGAGTTCGATCCTCACAGAATCGGGTGATCGGGAGATCGGGAGATCGGGTGAGCTGGGACCATCGGATGATCGGGCGATCTGGAGGTCGGGAGATCGGCTGGAAAACCTTTTCCCCATTGCCGCAGGCCAGCCGCAACCAACCGCCCCACTTGTGCAGATTGAGGCGCGCACTAACAGTGACGAGCAAGCCATTCGAGCTTCCGATCGTCCGATCGTCAGATCACCCGATCACCCGATCACCCGATCTCCCGATTCCGCCGAGGTTTTCGTGGGCGAGATCACGGAGGAATTCCATTTTGCCCCCGTCTTTGCCGACGATCGCACGCGTCCCACACTGAAAATCCAGGATGGCTGTGACGCCCGTTGCTCCTTCTGTATCATCCCCTCGGTGCGCGGGCAGAGCCGGAGCTTGCCGCCGGGAAAAGTGCTGGAGCAGGTCCGGCAACTGGAGGAGGCTGGTTATCAGGAAGTAGTGCTCTCCGGGATTAACCTGGGCGGCTATGGGCGCGACCTGGACCGGAGCATCAATTTCCTGGGAATGGTGGAGCGCATCCTGCGCGAGACTTCCATCGCGCGCATCCGCATCAGCTCAATTGAGCCCATGGACGTCGGCCCCGCGCTGATCCGATGGGTGGCGGCAGAGCCGCGCCTGGCGCAGCATTTCCACGTGCCCCTCCAGAGTGGCTGCGACCGCATCCTAAGGCTGATGAACCGCCGCTACTGGACTCGCCAGTATGCCGAGCGGATGCTGGCCATCCACGAGCAGATCCCCAATGCGGCGATGGGTGCGGACGTGATGGTGGGCTTCCCCGGCGAGACCGCTCAGGACCACGCCGCCAGCCTGCGCTTCATTGAGTCTCTACCTTACACCTACCTGCACATCTTCCCGTTTTCGGCCCGGCCCGGCACTCCCGCCTCGACTGCCGCGGGGCAGGTGAACGGTCGTGTGGCACGCGAGCGCGGTCAGGAAATCCGCGCCGTGATCAACGCCAAGCGGGAAGATTTTCTCGCCGCGCAAGTGGGCCAAAGCCTTCCCGCTCTGACCCTGGATGAAACGGAAGACGGCGCCCGTGTGGCCCTGACCACGAACTACCTCAAAGTTGCCCTGCCGGGTTTGGAGGTTTCGCCCAACCGGCTGATCGACATCCATATAGGCCGCGCCGTCGCCGGCCAACTCTTCGGATACGCCGAACAATCCCGCGCCGTGTCAGCAGTCCAAGAGCAGTAGTCTTAAGTAAGATTGACAGTCCCCCTTTACCAAAGTACACTTGCCTGGGCTTCACCAGAGCAAATTCGTGTGGCATGGGTATGCCACTTACCGCGGACTCGGTCACCGGGGCGCGTCGCGCCAGAGTATGGGGAAAATAAATCCCGCCGCATTCCTACCTACAACCGCAGGAGTCATTGCAATGAAGGAGATCATCATGAAGCACAAAATCACGGTAGTGGTCGGCCTGGCGCTCGTCGCCCTCATCAGTTCGAGAGTCCTCTGCAGCCAGTATAAGTCCGTCACTTCCGGGGCCGCTGCCGCCAATACCTCATGGTCTGGCACGCGCAAGGAGGAGGTGGTCGACCCGGCGTATGGGATGACGGCGTTCACGATTGAGGTGCCGACGGGGTGGAAGTTTGCGGGCATGATTTTGCGCCCCGGAGGATGCCATCCGCCCCCCACTCCTGCATCCGGATTGTCGTACACGTCGCAGAGTCCGGACGGGGTGACGGCGTTCGTGACGCTGCCGGGCGTGTCGTGGACGTGGACCAGCAACGGGTCTAACGTGATGGGGCCGAAATGCCCGTCGACCATGAACATTGATACGGCGGCCGGCCTTCTGCTGAATATTGCGGTGCCGAATCTGCACCCGGATGCCAAGAAAGTGGTCGTGGTGCCGCTGGCGCAGAGGCTCCAGGACGCGGTCGCGGCGAATAATGAAAAGTCCGCTGCGAGCCTTCGAGGGTATGGCCTGAAGGGGAGGCAGTTTCAGGATGCGGCGCAGGTCCGGGTTGAATATGAGCGCAACGGGCAGCCGGTGGAGGAGGCGGAGTTCACGGTGATTGACTGCCTGGAGACGCAGGTGGCGGGGATGCCGATGGGGCCCGGGCGGCCGTGGAGCCCATCGTACACGAAGCGCACCTGTAGCTCGCGCGGGACGATCATTAAACGGGCGCCAAAGGGGCGTCTGGATGAGGTGATGGCGCATGCGCCTGCTTATGCGCAGATCAACCCGGAGTGGGACCAGCGCGTGATCCAGGATATGAGAACCCGCTTCCAGCAGATGCAGGCGGCCAGTGACCGGCAGTTTCAGCAGAATATGGCGAACTTCAAGGCTCAGGGTGAGGCTCGCCTGGCGGCCGGCAGGGCCTTCCAGCAAAGCATGAGGGAGAGCACCGATCGGGCCATGGCCGCCGACCGCGCCCAACAGGCTGGCATCGACGCTGCCGCCCATGCCTCGGTTCTTCAATCCCTCGACCAGCAGGAATTCAGGAATCCTGCCACCGGCCAGATCATCCAGGCCAGCAGCCAGTACAACCACCAGTGGATGTCTTCGGACGGAAGCACGCTGATCCAGACCAACGACCACACGCTTGATCCGAATGGGTCGGTCTATCCAGTAAGCCAAAGCTGGACGGAACTGGTTCCCAAATAACCAACACCTGCGAACACTGGGTGGTGTCTCAGTTTGGTTTGCTGTAACGGCGGTCTCTGACCGCCGGGCTTTTGATTCAATAGACTCCGGCGGTCAGAGACCGCCGCTACAGCAAACTGAGACACTACCAAACACTGAGTTCCGGCCGGAGCGAACCACGGGTGGCGCACCCATTGTTTTTGATGTATGCGCCCCATCCACCGGCACGACTTCACCGCACCCTGATCCAACCCCCGTTTGCAGCTTTGGTTGAGCGCATGCATGGAAGGCAATTTATGCGCCACCTGTGGCTCGCGGTTTCGGGAATTACCGCCTGGGCATAGGCCGGCAACGCCCGGCTTGGTAGTGGTGTCATTTGAAATTGGGCACCCTTTGAAACACCGGTCCTTCCTGCGCAGAGGAGAGAAGATTCATAAACTTGGCTTCGGACCTCGGACTTCTGACCTCGGATTCCCTTCCTGTCGCTTCAACAAAATCTGGTTGGTCTTGGAGCGGCTCTCGCCGATGCTGGTAACGTAAATGGCGGGCTGGTCTTTCACCGGGCAGGCGAACTCGCACGCGCCGCA
>PLWR01000400.1:4244-4410 GCA_003165615.1 Acidobacteriota bacterium
ACCACTCCTCGCACACAATGCATTCGGTGGCCATCGCCCAGGGCAGGCAGCGCCCGCGGTTGTAAAATGCCGTGCCGAGGCGAATGGGTTTGGCATCCTTCGGGGCGCTTGCGGGCAGCCAGGCTTTTTCCGCCTGGGTGATTTCCCAGATGGCGCCCGTGGGGCA
>PLWR01000412.1 GCA_003165615.1 Acidobacteriota bacterium
CCTGCCGTGTCCGCGACTTGATCAACTTTGTGGCGGCGAAGGGATTGTAGAAGGGCAGTAGGCAGAGAACAGAAGGCAGAAGGCGGAAAGCGGAAGGCGGCAAATAGCCCACGGTGGCCCGAGGGTGTGGCGTTCCTCTGCGTCGTCGTTGACCTAAAGTAGCACCGTGGGTCCGCTTTCCGTAATGACCGCCTTAAGAAGGTGCAATGCTCCGTGGCTTCCGCGATCTGCGGGTTTACAACCTTGCTTTTAAGCTCGCTATGGACATCTTCGAATTAACCAAGCCATTTCCGCCGGAGGAGCGCTATTCCCTTACAAGTCAGATTCGACGGTCTTCTCGAAGTGTGGCCGCCAACATCGCTGAAGGATTCCGAAAGCGCCAGTACCCAAACATGTTCGTAAGCAAGCTCGCAGATTCCGACGCCGAGGCCACCGAGACGCAAGTGTGGCTGGAGTTTGCCTCAAGGTGCGGATATCTGTCAGATGACACCCGCAGCCATTTGATTGTCAAATACGAAGAACTGGGAAGGATGATCGGCAAGATGATGGAAAGTCCGGAACGTTTCCTGCCTTCATAGGTTGGTTGCTGCCTTCTGCTTTCCGCCTTCCGCCTTCTTTCCATCGATTGAACATATTCATTTGGAGCTAATACCATGCCTAAACTTTCCATTCGTGACCTTGACGTAAAAGGCAAGCGCGTTTTTATGCGCGTAGATTTCAATGTGCCCTTAAATGATGCTGGCGAAATCACCGATGACACGCGCATCCAAGCCTCGCTGCCCACCATTCAGTACATTGTGGAGCGCGGCGGCAGGCTGATTCTGGCCTCCCACCTGGGCCGGCCCAAGGGCAAGGTCAATCCCAAATTCAGTCTGAAACCTGCAGCCACGCGCCTGGCGCAACTCCTCGGCAAGCCCGTGGCCTTCGCGGCCGATTGCATCGGTCCGGACGCCGAAGCCGCGGCCAAGGCACTCAAAGATGGCGACGTGCTTTTACTGGAAAACGTGCGCTTCCATCCCGAGGAGGAAAAGAACGTGCCGGAGTTCGCGCAGAAGCTGGCTGCGCTCGCCGAGGTTTATGTGGACGACGCGTTCGGTTCCGCGCATCGCGCCCACGCCTCCACGGAGGGCATTACTCACTACCTTTCCCCTTGCGCGGCGGGACTGTTGATGGAGAAAGAGCTCGAATACCTGGGCAAAGCGGTGGGACATCCCGAGCGGCCCTATGTTGCCATCGTGGGTGGCTCCAAGGTATCCGACAAGATCGAACTGCTGCAAAACATGATGAAGTTTGCAGACGTTGTCCTGATCGGCGGCGCCATGGCCTATACGTTCCTGAAGGCGCAAGGCGTGGAAGTGGGGTTGTCCAGGGTCGAGGCCGACAAGCTTGATCTGGCGCGCGATCTGCTGCAATTCGCCGAGCGCCGCAGCATCGACCTTCGTCTGCCCGTAGACCACATCGTGGCGGAGAAGCTCGACTCGAGCGCGGCGGCAGAAGCCTGTCCAACACGCAGTATCCCCGCCGACCGCCTGGGCGTGGATATCGGACCCGCCACGCGCGCTGACTACGCCGCCCACATCGCCAAGGCCAAAACCATCGTCTGGAACGGCCCCATGGGGGTTTTTGAAATTCCCCAGTTTGCCGAAGGCACCGTGGCCATCGCCCACGCCGTCGCCGATTCACCCGCGGTCTCGGTGGTGGGCGGAGGAGATTCCGTTGCTGCTGTAAAGAAAGCTGGGGTGGAAGCCAAGATCACGCACATCTCGACCGGCGGCGGAGCTTCACTCGAGTTTCTTTCTGGACTTACGCTCCCCGGCGTCGCGGCGTTGACGGAGAAATAGGCAGAAGGCGGTAAGCAGTTATCGATTCGAAACCAGGCAGGCGATTTGGTAAGATAGGTGTAGTCGAGGAGGATCAGCATGAGCTCCGCGGAGGAAAGTCGGCTGCGAAACTGGGATCGCATTGTGCGTGACCCGCAAATCTGCGGCGGGCAGCCGGTATTTAAGGGCACGCGAGTCATTCTGCGAACCGTGCTCGCCAGCCTCGCGGACGGCGATTCCATCGAAGAAATCCTCGAGGCATTTCCCACCCTTAAGGCGGAGGACGTGCGCGCCGCGATTGCTTTTGCGGCAGCTTCAGCCGAGGAGGATCTTCCTACCCCTGCCGTGCCTCAGATTCGATGAAGATTAAACTCGATGAAAGCCTGCCCTCGCTTTTGGCGCCAAGGCTGGCTGCTATGAGCCACGACGTGCACACCGTTGTGGAGGAGGGAATCGCAGGCAAACCCGCCCCAGTCGTCTGGCAGGCTGCGCAGAGCGAAGGACGTTTCTTGGTTACCCAGGACATGGACTTCTCCAATGCGCAACGCCTCACTCCTGGGACCCACCATGGCGTCTTGCTGATTCGTATGCATAACCCGAGTTGGCGGGCGATAGTCGCACGGGTTGCAGATTTGTTCGCACATGAAGACGTAACCCAATGGGCGACGTGCTTTGTCGTGGCAACAGAAAGCAAAGTCCGGGTGCGACGACCGGCGACACTGGGCTGAGGGCAAGTTGCGAGAGGCGGGAGGTCGCTGGCGGTCCTTTCTGACCAAGAAGCTAAAAGTAGGAGTCAAGAATGAAAGGCCGGGAAGGCAGAGGCGGGAGTTACAAAGAGAAGAAGCTAGACGATGCAAGAGGAGAGGACCAGGTCCAGGAACGCTGCAGGGCCATATTGGAGACGATCGCGCCCGGAAGGGTAAAATACTGGATTTCAGGCGACGACTACCATATTGAACTGCCTCGCGGTGGAGGCGCATTGTGGGTCTACTTGCGTCTTTGGGAACATGGCCGCATCGCGATATGTATATACCCGGGCAATACCATGTCCCAGGCGCAGACGTTCTTCAAAAGGGTGGTAAAGCCAGAGTTTCTCGGTCTTGTCAGAAAGGGCTGGAAAATCCAACCCAGTCTCGCCCTGAATTTCAGGTCAGGCTTCCTGCAGACCCACGGCAATAAACTGAGTGTTGAACAATACTTTGATTTTTGGGCTTCGGAAGAAATCAGGCAGATTCGCCGAGAAGGTAACGGCTTCGAGGGTTTTTCCCGGCAACTTTACGCGCACCGGCTGATTAATGCAACGGACCAGCGTAAGATCAAGAGAGAATTCATCGAAAGCAAGCGAGATTTCATGAACGTATGCCCTGGGTTTGAACTCGTATTTGCTTGGCGGCGGGCGGAAGCCAATCGGCTTGATCGAGGTCAGCAATTTGTCGAAGCAGTGCGTGATCGAGCCAACAAGGCACTTAGAACGTGGGGACAGACCCTTTAGGTCGCTCGCAGCCGACTGCCAAGTGCGGACTGCCTACTGCCGACTGCTTACTGCTTACTTCTAACAAAGGACGGAAATCATGCGTAAACCCGTAATTGCTGGAAACTGGAAAATGTACAAGACCATCGCGGAAGCGGTGGATTTCATTGAGAAGATCAAACCGGTGGCGGCGAAAGCCGAGCACTGCGAAGTGGTGGTGGCACCGCCCTTCACGGCTTTGGCCGCGGCGGCACAGGCAGCCAAGGGATCGAAGGTTGGGGTGGCTGCGCAAGATTTGCACTGGGACAAGGAAGGCGCGCACACCGGCGATGTTTCACCGACCATGCTCGTGGACGCCGGCTGCACGCATGTTATTATTGGCCACTCCGAACGCCGCCACGATCATGGCGAAACCGACGAGCAGGTGAATCGCAAGCTCAAGGCGGCATTGGCCGCGGGCCTTGCCCCCATCGTGTGCGTTGGCGAAGTTCTGGCGGAGCGCGAATCGGGTCGGACGGGGGAAGTTCTGAAAATCCAGTTCGAAGGCGGATTAGCCGGATTGACCGCCTCCGACTTTTCCCGTATCATAATTGCTTACGAGCCGGTCTGGGCGATTGGCACGGGACGAACCGCGACGCCGGAGATGGCAGCGGACACCCATCGCCTTCTGCGCGACCTGGCCCGGCAGAAGTTCGGAGAAAACGAAGCGAGCGCCGTGCGCATTCTTTACGGCGGCAGCGTGAAGCCCGACAATGTTGGCGGGCTCATGGCCCAGGAAGAAATTGACGGCGCACTGGTAGGCGGAGCGAGTCTGAAAGTTGATTCGTTTACCGCGCTGGTGAATTACCCTCGAGGGTAATCGGCGTTCGCGAGCTAGGAGCGGAATGATCCATCTAGTCGAAGTCTTACACGTCCTCGTTTGCCTCCTGCTGATCGGAGCGGTGCTCCTTCAGGGCGGAGAAAACGTGGATATTACTGCGGCCTTCGGGGGAACCAGCCAGGCGGCCTTCGGCCCGCGGGGCTCCGTAACCCTCCTGGCCAAAATCACCTGGGCCCTGGGATTGCTTTTCATCGTCACATCGGTTACTCTCGCCGTCCATGCCTCGCGGACGGGCGGAGGTTCGATATTGGAAAGCGTGCCGGCTAAAACAGCACCCGCGATTCCTGGGAAGAAGTAAGAAAGACAGTTGTTAGTAGTCCGGTTGTCAGTCATCGGTAAGAACCGCCTTGGGCGCAGGTCCGCGGCTGGCGGTTAATAGATGAAGACTTCCAATTGATAACCGGCATCTGACAACCGATAACCGATAACTGATAACTGCCTTTACATGCGGAAGTGGCGGAACTGGCAGACGCACCAGCTTGAGGGCTTGGTGGCATCCTTCTAAGCATACCTTAAATCAATAACTTACACTTTGGAAATGAGATTGCGTGCATAGCTGGTAGGCCGGTTTCTACCACGAATCTACCATTTGAAGGGCCTCGCGATGTAGCCTCAACCTTCAAATCGGTCGGAGTCCGGTGGGCCGGGGATAGATATAGAACTTGCACGCCAGCGCCCTCAGCACCTTCGCAACATGCGCCGGGGCCATACCCGTACTGCGCTGGAGGTCAACGCAGTGCAACCGGCCATTGTTCCTGTGCATGATCGAAGAGATAGTTTCCAAGTGCCGTGCTTCGCCTCTGGTGAGACGCTTGACTCCAGCGTACCGGGAGCGATACCAGAGGCAGGATAGAATCTCGGCATCGGTCATATCCCGATATTTCTGGTATTCAGGGGCCTGTGCTGCTACCGGCACCGGGCTTCTGACCCACGAATCCTCCACCAAGTCAATCATCTACCCCCTCCGATTTCCCCAAAAGTCACTGTAGCCATTCCATGTCGATTTGGAAAAAGTCGCTGTAGCCAAAAGCTACAACTATACAAGTAGCAGGTAATGTGGTCGAAACAGCGTCAGAGCCTCGTAAGAAGATGGGGTTAGCCTTGTCATCCTTGCCCACCTTGTTCCACGTTATAAAGTACATGGTCAGGTACATGGTCAGAGACCTGTGGGTTTTCATTGTCAGATTCGTCTGCCATCATGGAAACCGGACGAGGGTACGAGAGATTCATGTTGAGACCTGATAGGAACTTCTGTGAGTTCCAAGTCAATCGCACCTGTAAGGCGGTCGTGTATCCCCTTTTAGGTTGCTTCAATGCTGCTACCCTTTGGGCTTCCACCATCCCGATTGCTTCCAGAATTGTCCAAACCCTCCGCATGTACTTCCGTTGGGTTCCTGCCGCTTCCCTGATAGCTTCCTGAGTGGTGGTGAGGGTCATGGTATCGGCTGGCACCATCTTTACAAGAGCCTCCGCTACCCGTCTGGCCACACAGTCCAGAAGGGGCCACCACCGGCTTTTATGAAGCATCTCGACGCTTGGCACGACCATATTGGGGCGGCGCAAGGGCTTCATTCCTTCCCACTTACGTTGCCCCTTATGCAGCCGGGGCTTGCATCGGGGGATATCCGGCCAACGCGCTTCGAACCACCGCAAGGCAGATGAGAAATCACACCCGGTGATCTCCATCACCAGATCAATATTTGACCAGTGGGGTTGATGAACGCATTTGAAACACTTGACGCCGTTAGTCTTCAAATGGGGGTTAGCCCAATGCGAACCATCACGGGGGCAGCGGATGTGCCTTCCGTTCATCTCAAGGCCAAGGTGCCGCGCCACGTCATACAGCGTGATGTTCTTCTTGACCCAAGAAGCATCTGGCAAATTGGGGTTAGGGTTGGGGGCAACGGGTGTGGGTTGAGAGGGCAAGACACATTCACTCCCACCCTTCTGTTTCCAGAAGTCCAGCACGATTTCATACAGGTCTTGGTTGAGGCGTCCGGCTTTCAGGTCTGCCAGAAGTGCGGCGGGGATGTCGATATTAGTGTTTGGTTCCATGGTAGCTCTCCCCGTTTCGAGGCACGCTGACGGACTGCGGTTTGATAACTTCCGATTTCTTGATGAGCACCAGACGCCCTGCTTGGAAGGTGAGAAGTATGTCACCAAACCAATTGCGGCTCATCACGTCACGTCTTCAATTTCTTTCTGAATCTCTTTCGGCACTTCCATCTTTGTTATCCTCCACCGCGAGTTTTCCTCGCCCGGCCAAGGGTTTGAACTGGAGCCGAGTGGAATCGTCTCGCTACCTTCCTCATTGCCACGGATGGCAAGCTCTGACTCCAGTTCGCGATACAGTATAGCAGAAATCCTTGGTTTTGGCAACATAATTGCTCGCGAGCACCTTTGTCAACGATTCTGGCAAATTTTGCAAAAGAGGAGGTACGAGCCCCCTACTATATTCTTACCAAGTCATTTATCCTGTGGGGTTTGATGGCATAGGGGACGTTAGACCGTGCCAGCACCAGCCAACATCGTCACGACAGCGTAAGGTACGGCGTTCCACCGGGCGGTCGCGGCGGCGCGTGGAGTACCGCTGGAGACTCCCCACCCCGGCCCCGGCCTCGAAATCAATAGAAGGTTCCTTGGCACCCCTCCGCCAGCCAGAAATTTTTCATCCGGTCTGGAGCCAGCGCCAAAGCGGGGCGCACTCAAATCGGAAAGGGGAACATCGAAAACCGAGACACCATTTTCCGAATGCAGGTTTTATCAAGGGATGGTCACCCTCCGGTCTGGAGCGACGCTCCGTCGCACGAAGTTCAGGAGGCAACCATACTCGTGTTTCTACCAGAGGGAAGGGCGGCGGGCTAGCTTGTACAGTTTACAAGGGAGATCGTGCTTCTCAGAGCCGTCTGGCAGCACGGTGATGCCTTCTACAGCCAGAACCGGCGAGTCCTCACCAGAAAACTCCCGATTTCTCTGCAAGTGTTTGATTCTACTTGTCATAATGAAACATTATCAGACGTAGGTTTTCGGGGATTTGTTCTAGCTAAACGACTTGCGGGTCAGAGAAAATAAATGACCCCTCAAAAGAGGCTACCTCATCTGGAGGCGCTGCACCGCCAGACGTGTATCCTGTGGCAGCCTGACGCAAGAGCGGGGCATGGAATCGGGGAAGTGTCTCCAAGGGCGCATGGAAACTCTACCCGTAAATCCTAGCGGGGCGCAAGTCGAGTCCACAATATACAGTTCGTATGCGCTCATTCGAAAGACTTTAGCTTCTGGCCCAAGCCGGTCGCCGCCCCTTCTGCCAGAAGCAGTATACCAGAAGGCTGGCACGTCGCGGGCATCGTATTACATTGTCTCGCAGCGTTTCAAGGTGCGTAGCGCCGTCCAAACGTCGTCATGATGAGGTACAAACGTTGTAGATTCAATGTGATGGACAAAATACGTTACTTCGTAACCTACGTCGTACCACATTTTGTCGCTGTGCCCGATGACTGACGATGTTGGCAGAGATCACGTTGTCCTGACGGTGCTCCGCACCTCCTGACGACGCAATACAAAGCCTAACACGACGTTGGTTATGATGCTTGGAACTAAGCACTTACGACGTAAGAGCGAAGCGAAACAAGGTAACGTATCCTGCTCTCTTGCCTACGGCTATTCTGGATACCAGAGGCTCCAATCCTACCATAAGGTGCTGCGCACTGTCTTTCATTCCTGTAAACTGTACAAGCCTTTACCCTTCAATCCCTTTTTGAATATCTCTAATGGGGTCTCCGAGAGAAAGGGGCGCTGGTTGCCTTTAGAAAGGCGCGGGTGAAATTAAGCCACCTCACCCTTGCCCCGGCCTTCGAACGTGCACAGGGCCGGCAAGGGTGTTTGCGGACAGGCCCGAAAACTGAAAGTCTGGCAGTCGGCTGTACTCCAGAAGAGATCAGCCGGAATCGCCAGTGCCAGAATTGTACAGAAGACTCAGGCTCCAGAACCTTCCGAACGGTAAGTAATGTTCTGTAAATCTTTGATACCGAACATGTTACTGACGCTGTGATTGCATTGTCTTTAGCGAGTCGGACTGCATGCTATCCCGATGCACCAACTTCGCCAAAATCGTATCCCGTTTCGCCAGTAGTCGAGCCAGCTTCCCCTTCAACCGGGCCTGTCTGGTATCCGGGCTGAGCCGGGGCCGAGGCGCGGGTTCGGGCGGTACAATGTCCTGACGAAGCAAATACCACGTAGGCATGTTGCGAGCGGCGCGAACGGCGGTGACGAAGCCATGCTTCACCAGCCATGCGACCGAGCGTTGCGTGTTCACCTTGCTTGCTCCGACGCGGCGGGAGATATCTTGCAGGGTCAGCCTGACCGGGCCGGGTTGCCAAAAGTCCGGCTGTTTCCTCAGACGCGCTTGCTGCTGGCGCTCGACGGCCTGCTTTTCGATGGCTTTTACCAGAGCCTCCAGCACGCGGCGACGGGCGCGGCATCCCCTGCGAGGGCCAAGATCATTGATGGAGGGAATCATGCCGTAGCCTCCCGGTACGTTTTCCCTTGCTTGATGCGAATCACGACTTGGCGACTCCATCCCAATAGACGCGCCGCTTCGGAGTTACTGCGACCGGCCATGACCATGCGGCCAATCCTTACTTCCTCTGGCGTCAAATGTCGGCGGTGTCCATCACGTTTCAAGATTCCGGCCTTGTACAGTTTACGGTCTTCGATCTTGTGACAAGGGCCGCAAAGCAGGGCGAACACCCTTCGAGGATTCATCATGCTCAAAATGCGCAACGCCATGCTGACAGTGTTACGTTGCCATTTTGTTTCGTCCAACGCGCCTGTGCGATGATGAAACTGTAGGCCAGAAGCAGAGCAGCAACGCTCACAAACGTTGCCTAACTTCTGGCGTGCTCTGGCAACCAGCCGCTTACGGTAGCGGTTGACATACCCGGCATTCTTTAAGCGGGTGGCTCGGATTGGAGTAATGATCTTACGCAACATGATTTTCCTCCGGGGCCGGGGCGTCGGGTTGCACACTTGGGAGTTGTTTCTCGGCCTTCATTTTCTCAACCAGAGCGTCAAGCTCAGCGTCGATCTTCTGGCACCAATCTGATTCTCTGTCGTCGGGGCGCGTTTCGAAGGTGGTATCTGGTAGCTCGACAGAGCCGGGGAACTTCTGCCCGCGCTCGTCCAGACGGAGAAGCCGCGAACGGATGGCCTGATACCTCACGCTGATTGTTGGTTTGCCCTTGAACAATTCATCCAAGGCACGTAGCCTCTGCTCACGCGGTAGAGACTCGTCTCGGACGGTTCGCTTCAATTCACCGCGCTTCAACTGCGCTGCTCTGATTTCTGTTGACGGCATAAGTTATCCCTTTCCTTTCCCTGTTTGCACAACCATGGCATGATCTGCTTTTCCCGCTTCTCAAATCTCCACCATGCACGGCCTTCACCAGACCGCATGAACATTGGCAAATCCAAGTGATGTGATCTCTGCGCGTGGGACCACGGTGAAGCACGTGCCAGCTTCCGAAAATTTGATCTTCCATGCCTATCGCTTCCATCCTTGTCTCACGGCGTCCCTGCAACGCCTCTCACTCGTCATTCAGGCTCTCAAGCCACGCGGCTCCACTGTTGGGAGCTGGGGCTATAGCCTCAGTCCTGCCAGACCCGCGCACGCGCAGGCGCTTGAGCAATTCGATACGCGTCGCAGGCACACGCGGGGGAATGGTGCTGCCCTTCGGTGCGCGAGTTTCCCTTACCGGGGTGGCGGGCACCAGACCTAAAGCCACTTTGCGTTCCGTTGAGCGATACTGTCTCCTGTCGGCTAGTGATGGGGCCTTCCAATCTTCCTTCACTCTTCGAGTTGGTCTCATTGTTGGGTCTCCTGTCTGTCGGAATAGCGGGCAATCCAAAGGTCTTCGTGGCCTCTTCCACCACGCCAATCGTTCTTCTTCGCTCTTTGGCGTACTCGTTTGACCGGCACAGCGCGGACATCGTGTGAAGGAATAATCAACCTCGACTGCCGTGCCAGACCCGCTGTGATGTTCGCGGCCTGCGCCTCGTCAATGTCGTGCAACATCCCATTACGCGAGTACCAGACTAGCCCCTGCACAGATTCGTCCCAATAGACTGCGCCGGGTTTCGAGTTATCGTTTAGGGTTGGGTATTTCGTCATTGGTTAAGCCCTTTCTGCGCACGACGCCGTTGCAGTGCTTCTACGTCCACAACTGGAATTTCGTTGTCCGGTACTGGCTCGCCTTGCCACCCTTGATCGTCGTCCATTTGACCAGCGAACACGCGTTTGTGTTCATCCAGAATGAATGCCTCGATCTCTGACCGGGGCGGTGGCTCTGGCACGGGCATGGGCCTTGGTGACGGCGCAGACGACGCGGGCACGGTTGGTGCAACGGGAACGGTGCGCACCGCGTTCTCACGCGCCCACCGCACTTGCTCAGGTATGGCTTCAATCTCAGCTTGCCGTTGCGCGGCTAGAATGGCCTCACGCTTTTCGGCGTGTGCAAGACGCTGCTCAACACGTTGCAATGCGTCGGCAATCTCTTCTGTCTCAGTCGGGATTGCAGCCAGTCGAGAGGCCAGCCGAATTGCTTTCGCTTTCTCCTGCGCGACTTCCTCACGAAGCCTTGTGACTTCTGCTTGCTCGGCAAGCACGATCTGATACGCTGCGTCCAGCGTCCGCAACGTGAATGCCTCTGGCACTTCAATCAAAGCGCGGTTGAGGGCATCCAGTGTCTCCGGCGTCGGAGCAACGTCAGGATGTTGTGCGAACCAAGTCATTACGGCGGCTTCGCCCACTAGCTCAGGTTCCGTGGAAGACCATGTTGTTTCACACAGAGCATCCCATGCCTCTGTGATACCGGGGATGTTTTGCGGCCCGGTGGGGAAGTCCAACTCAGTGGTCGGAAGTTCTGGAGACTCGACTGGCTGGAGCACAGGGCCGAATTGAGAATCGAACAGCGCCCTTTCCCGGCAGGCTGGGCACAGCTTGGCGTCTGTACAATCTACAATGGGAGAGGGTAGCTCAGGTGGCTCAGGGCTTGGCTCAGAGACTAGCTCAGGACTTGTCTCAGTTGGTTCATGGGTTGGCTCAATAATGACGTAAGTGTTTCGCTCACAGCTATTTGATCTTGGCTCAGTTCTCAGCCTTCCAGAACCCACCAAGACCTTGATGGCTCTTTTCACCGTAGCCTTCGAGACCCCGGCTGCAACGGCTATTTCAGCTATTGAGATCGTGGGTTGGCTGCGCAGGACGGTGAGGATTTTCTCAGTCACGTTGCACCTCCACCGTGAGAATCGGGATGCCGAGAAAGCGAAGCGTGACGACGCGGCGAGGTTTGGACTTGAGAATGTCGATCACCTTGAGTGCGGCGTTGAGTTGTTCTTGCGTCGTAGGTTCTTCATCGAATGTGATTGCTTCGGGTGTCGTTTCCATACGTCACCGCCTCACGTCGCTATTGGGATTGACGACAGGACTGAAACCCTTGAGCGAAGCCCGCAGTGCGTCGGCGTCTTCGTGCGGCGCGGCGTCGGAGGCCGGGGCTTCTGGAGTGAACGCAAGCGAAGCTATCTTGAGAGTGGGTCGGGGCGGCGTGCCGTGGGCCACAAGCGAACCGACCAGCACGAGGCCAACATCGGTGTCAGCCAGCGCCAGCAAATCGGCAATGTCACCGTAGGCCAGAACCGGAAGGGTCAGGCCGGTACGAGTCTTGACCAGCCCGGTTGTCATGCGGCTGGACAGACGGGTCTCGACGACCTTAACATTTTGGATAAGATGACCTGTGAGGGTAGTGCTATTCGCGGAATCCATGAGGGACTCTTTCTTGCCTTTCGGCACACCACGACGCTTTGCTCGTACCGCGCCTGTGGGTTTCTAGTTTGATTTGGGATTTATCAGCCGCGACCAGCGAATTCAAGATCGTAGAACGTGTCTCCAGTTGCCGTTTGGCCGTCTGGAGAGCGAAGCGTCCAATGTCCATGCGGGCGCAGCGTAAGCCTGTCGCCGTCAGGGGCCACGTACACGGCTTCGGCCTCAGACGCGGCGGTGAGTTTGAAGTTGTTCTCTTCGAGGTAGGCCCGGAAGTGCTTAGCCATGGCCCCGTCACTGTCAAGAATTCTGTCGGCCTTTTGTTGCATGGTCATGATTTTCTCCAGTCTATTTTACGCTTCTGCGCCCTCGCGGGCCATGGTACTTCGGTGCTGTCTCACCGCTTCGCTCGTCCAAGGGCGTCCGCAATTACGTCCATCTGCGCTCTGTTGAGCGGCTTCCGGGGTGGGTTGATTAGCCCAAGGTCTTGCCGATTGTCGTCCGCGAAGTGCGGGTTTCCATCATTATCCAGCACCACCATCGTAGCCCTGACAGGGGCTTTCGCTAAAAACTTGGTTGGTATCGGGGAAGCCTGTCCGCGTGACAAGTCCTTGAGATGTGGCGTCACATCGTAGCGGATGTCCGGGCCGACACCCGACGTGATCGGTTTACCCCACCATAGGAACCCGTAGTCGTTGAACCGTTGCCGTCCGGTGCCGATGCCTTCGTACTTGCCTTCTTTCAAGCCCTTCACAAATCGGTTAACAATGTCGGGATTCAGCTTGCCCTTCTCGGCTAGGTCATTCAGCACTTCAATCGCTGCATCCTGCGTCATGGCCGTCTTGTACGGGCGCGGCTCACGTACCGCGTCATAGATGTCCGAGACTGCAATCACTTGCGCTTCGAGCGGTGGATTCTTTGTGAATGCGGTATGGTGATTACCAACGATGTCGGCTAGGACGTTGTATTCCTTGCTTTTCCCGACGAGAGCCGCGCTGTCGGCTTCGTGCTTGGCCATGATCTCGTACTCTGCCGGTGTGAGCTTGCCGGGTTTGTTCAATAGGTGCCAATACTCTTGATTGCCCTTGCCCACATCGTGCAGAATGGACGCGTCTTGAATGCGGGCCACAGCGCCCTCATCCAGCCCCATCTCCTGTGCCAGCTTGGTCGCCAGAGCCGTAACGCGCTGTGTATGACCAAGAGTGAATCTGTCCTTCGGAAGCTGTGCGCCATAGCCAAACTCCTTCCGCACGTCGTCAAAGATGGCGTTCTGGCGAAAGCGGGTGGTGTTCATTAACTCGTCAACGCCCTGTGCGGAGGGACGAGGCTGGGACGGGATGACGTTGTGCTTTTCGTGGAGTTGGTCGTACTCGGCTACTTTAGTCTCCTGTGGCTCCGAGGCCCTGCCGGGGAACTCAACGTCGAACCATGCGGTTTTCTCTTCTGGAGTCAGGACGGGCTTGGGAGCAACGACGGAGAACTTGCCGTTCTTCAACTGCACGACGCGGGCGTTGTCATAGCCGGGTTGACCGACGTGTGAGTCGAGATGTGCTTGCGCGGCTTCTTTGTCGGAGAAATTCCCGAAGTGGTTGTTCTCACTAGCCGGAGCCGGAGCCGGAGCGGGCGCTGCGGCTGGCATCGTGCGCTCACCAGTTGACGTACCGATTGGCTCGTTAAAGACCAGACCAAGGCGACGAGCTTCGTCAATGCTCATAGCGCCAGCCGGAGCGGGCGCAGAAGGAGCCGAAGGAGCGCCGGGTGCGGTCGGTGCGGGCGGCACTCCAGCCGGAGCCGGTGCCGGTGTTTCTGGTGCAAGAGGCGCGGACGACTCAGGCGGGGCTGGTGTTGGAACCCCCGGATTCTCTGCCTGCACTTTCGCAACGGCCTTGCGAAGAACCTGATTCGGTGACGCCTTGAGAGAGTTCATCATGGCGACGATATCGCCGTTGCCGAAGACCGCTTCGAGAATCGGCCCGCTCATCATCCAGTGCGGCATTCCAAATAGGCCAAACCCGGACGAAATCAGTGCGGCCTTGACAGCCGGTTTCACCGCCAACTTCGCTGTTCTTCCGAGGCTACGGTCAATGGCGGTGTCGAAGGCTGTCTTATTGACGGGATTCTCCAGCAAACCCTTGACAATGTTTGTAGCCTCCAATTGGTCGTGCAAGTGGGCAGCGATTTCGTTTTGGCCCGCCTTGCCTGCCTTGCCGATTTCATCATTTAACCTCTTGATCGTGGGGTTGAGCGTTTCTTGTATGAAGCGAGTCCGCTCGTCCAGAAATGGAGAACGCTCTTGGCCGGTCTTTGCGAGTTGGGCTTCGGTTTCCCTGATTGTGTTGGCGAACTGCGGCGCGACTGTTTTGAATGCTCCTTCGACACCTTCTTGGGGGATGATTATCTCTTTACCCGACGTTGGGTCGATGATGGTTCTCGCCTTCACCGAGTCCCCAATAGTCTTGGCAAAGGTCTCTGCCGAATCACTGACGACAACATTTTTCAACTTTGACAACGCGTCTGGAGCAACGGTGGCAGCGGTCGCCAGCTTCTCAGTTCCAATCTGCGCGTAGCGGGCAATGGCCCTATCCATTCCGGGCAAAATCGGTTTGGCTTCTCCCCGAATCGCGTGCTCGCCTCCGGCTGCGGCCAAAACGAGTTCTCCGGTCATAAGGGCAAGGATGTGCTCGCACTCATTCGCATCTCCCTTCGCCCATGCCTCTTTGAAAGCCGGAATGTTCTCCCACGCGGCGTACACCTGTGGCGCAGCGAATCCAGCACTTGCCAGACGCGGAATCACCTCTCCAGCAGCACCGGGGATGCGGCCTAGACCTCCTGATGCCACCAGCAGTCCGAGGCTATTCGGTGAAGTCATTCCGGTAGTCAACTCAGCCCCGGCACGGAAGTACGGGTGCTCGCGTTGTTCTTCTGGCGTCATCGTTTGGGTGACATCCATAATGGGTTTCTCAAACGGAGCGACTGTGGGGCCTCCAGTTGCGGCCTTGTATCGCGGGTCGATTTTTGCGGCTGCTTCCGGGTTGGAGTACGCGAGGTTCTGGCGAGCATTGGGCGTAGTGAGAATGCCCTTCTCTTCGCGCAAGAATTTGTCCCACCATGTTTCGCCGCCAGCGGGGTTTCCAATCAGGTCGCGGGCCATGCCTTGAATGAACTGGCTTTTCAAAACCGGGTCAACAACGCGAGAGAGAAAGTCCTTGTGGGTCTCGTTCGCGGGAGTAGACTCGGTGCCAAGCACCTTTTGTTTCGCGCTCTCGAAAGCTGACGACAACCAGCCAGAAGGCGAGTTGTCTTCGGGGACGGCGGGTTTCAGCGCGTCCTCGATTGGACGGGCCGTGCTCATATCAAACAATGGTTTTGCGGCTGGCGCGGCGGGTGCTGGCGACGGCGCGGCTTCTGGTGCCAGACCGGGCGCGGGCAGGAGCGAAGACCCCGGCGTCTGTGTCGGGGTAAGGGCTTGCTCGATTGGGATTGCCTTGCTCATGTCGAACAGTGGTGTAGGTGTATTGCTCATGCGTTCTCCAGAACTTTCTTGAGACAAACTCCCGCGCCGGAACCGGAACCACCCGGAACCAGTGCGAGCGATGATGGACGGAGGTTGGCGCTGTGCGCCTATGGAATTACTTCACTACTCCCAAGTCCACTGTGCCGGTGTCGTTGGTGAAGTGAGGCAGCTTGTCAGGGCCGTTCACTACCTTTGTCGCGCCAGAAGGGATGTTCATCTTTCCGGTGCTGATGCGCAGAAGATTGGTTTTGGATTCAGGCGAGATCATCGGGAAGTCGGGAATTGCCGCGCTTGGCTTCGCCGTCTGCCATTGGTTCTGCCATGCGTCCAACTTGCCCTTGAGCAGTTGCGCACCTTCCTGAACACGTTGCCGGTACGAAGCAACGGTATTGCCAGCGATAGCTCCCAAGATTCCGTCACGTTCGCTCTGCGTCATTTGCCCGTTGGTGACGGCCTTCGTCAACTCCATCGAGACGAGTTGTTTGTCCAGTTCGAGTTGCCGGTGCGTCTGGCTGAGAGGGTTGTTGATGTCCGCGATGTTGGAGTTCTGCGTGTGCGCCATCATAGTCGCCAAATGGTTGATGGCGGTGTTGTACGCGTTGATCGAAGCCGATGTCTTGCCAGAAGTAAACTCCTGCCGCGTCTTGAAGTAGGCCATCGCCTTGCTTTGGTCGAAGTCCGGGTGATCGTCTGCAATGCGAGCCAGAACTTGCGCACCCTGCTTCGAACGGAGGTAGGAAGGCGACATTTCAATCCGCCCTTCGTAACCGGCCTGCGCAACGTTGGCAAGGGTATTCGCATCAAGTGGGTTGTCCGACAATGACCGCTGCAACGCACGGTCTTTCTCAGCTTGCTCCTTGGCCATCAACTGCGCGTTCATGTTTTCGGCTCGCGTCACAGCAGCGACAGCGCCAGACAACGTTTGTTCGTTGTTCACTTCTTCGATATAGCCCTGCGCCATCTTATTCCTGTTCAAATAGGTAAGGTTGCTAAGTTGAGTCACGAAGGCCCGACGTTGTGCCGGAGACGGAACCGCAAGGTCGGGATTGCGTGACACCCGTTCTTGCTCTTGTTGGTAGGCCACGATGTCGTTATGAATCTTTTCCGCGTTTCCGGGGCCATAACCAAACTGTTCTACGTCGTCTGCCGCTTGTGATCCGGCAGGGCCAGCGGCTCTCAGCTTGGCGAGGTCGGAGGCCGGGTCTGTGAACTTCTGGTGCAGTTTCGAGAACTGCAAAAAGCTGTCCTGCACCCGATCATGCTCCGAGTCCGAAAGACCCGCCAGCAACTTGTCACGATCAATTGGTTTGCCGTCTTGATCGACAAAGGGGAGGGGCGCTTTGCCAACTCGAAACGGGTTGTCGTCCAATTCGCTCTGCGTCTGGTGAACGAGGTTGTTTTGAGCGATGCCCCTCACCACATGATGGGCCAGAGCGACCATGTGCGCCTGTGCTCCGTTCGCAATTCCTTGCTGAGCGGCAGTCGCTTCACCAGCCGTCAATTTGATGTTAGGAAGATCGTTGCCATAGAAAATCGAAAACTGGTTTCTTCCCTGCGAGTCTTGGCCAGTCGGCAAAGAAAAGACGTATGGATATTTTTCATGTAGCTCCGCTATCTTTGCCAGTGTCTCGGTGCCAAGCACATTGGTCAACTCGCCCGCATCCCCGGACTTGCCAGAAGAAAGAAAGGCCCTCATGTCTTCTACCAAGGGTGCGGCGATGCCGGTGTTCTTGGCTTGAGTTGCGGCCTCATCGGCGGTGTGCTGTTTGTATGCTTGGTAGAGGGTGAGGTTGTTCTGGATGAATTGGTTTCGGCGGTTCGTTTCCTCCTGTTGCAGTTCGCCTTCTTTATTGAAGGCTGCGTTCGCAGCGCGGAACGCTCCACCGGGGCCACGGGAGTTGGCTAGGCCTGCGCTCATTCCGCCAATCACGTTTCCAATGCCCGTCATGACGCGCTGTCCGGTTGAGCGGTTGATCGTTTCAGGTGCGCCCGTCTGCGGGTTGATCGTGTTGACTTGTTTTGGCCCTGAGAGGTTGTCCAACATGATCGACAAAATCCCTCGCATGTGGTCTTTCACAGTCGGCTTCGGAGCTGGTGGTAGGGGCGCTTGCATTGATTGGTCGGGTTTGGCTCCGGCAGGCAGTCCGTAGGGCATCTTTAGAGCCGGGGGCTCTGGCGGTGGGCCAGACGGCACGCCGGGTGCGGCTGGAACCACGGAAGCCAGTGCTGCTGGTGCGGGCGTGGCTGAGCCAAGGGCGGCACCCGGACTGGTGTCGGGGTTTGTTAGCGTTACCGGAGTTGTCGGCGTCGCATCGGGATTGATCGTAGAAGGGTCGCTCATTGATTCCTCACTAAAGCTATGCTGGTTGTATACTGTACGGCGTGAGTCCTTGGGTTATTCAAGTAGCCCAAGGCCACGTTTCAAGTCACGGATGGCTTGCGCCTTCTGTTCTTCGGCTGTTTGCGGCGCTGCCATCCAATCCGCAAGAGCGGCATCCGTCTCACTCTGCACGCGTTCCCAATTGATCGGCGCTGTTCCGGTGATTGTCAGATCGTTAGCCACGATTCCCTCGCGCTGCGCGACGTTCTAGGGCTGCGTTGTAATTGAGAGCACAACGTTGGCCAGTTGCGACCATGCGGCGCATCATGGACATTGGCATAGCCTCAAACTCTGCGATAATCTGGTCATCCATGCGGCGCTCTGACTCCGCTTGCTGCGCTGCGCTGGCCTCTGGAGAGATCACAGGTGTAGGGGCGTCAATCCGTCTTGGACGTAGACGCGCTTCGGACTCGCGCTCCGCTTTCAATTGACCAATGGTTTTGCCCGACGGCTCGGCAATCAAGCTGTCTTCGACCAATGAATACGCCTTCTCCAACGCCTCAAGGCTCCACGGCACGCCCATGTTGCGAATTGTATTTTCCAGCAACGCCTGATTGCGCGGGTCGCGGTAAAAGGCCGGATGGTTGCGCAGAAACTCTGCTGTGGCAGCTTGGCCGCCACGCGTGGCAATTTCTTTAGCGGCGTTGGGGTCAGTCGCGGCAATGCGCTGTTCCTCGCTGCGCAACGTGGTTGTTGAGGCTTTTGCGTACCGGGCCATCTGCGCAGCCAAATCACGGGCGGCATCCTGCGGGGTAGAACCTTTGCCGGTGACAATGACAATCTCGCCGTTCTCGTCCTGAATGTAATCATGCTCCTCGAATAGCTTAGGCTCTGGAGGTGGGTCGGGCAACCGGCAGATGCGCGGCCCCAGAGCGGAATTTCCTACGCGACCTTCCGGGGATGGTGTAGGCCGTGCGTTGGGATAGCGATTGCCAAAGATGATGTCACTCATTTAGATGTTTCCTTCGATTGAAATAGCTCCATCGCGGAGCAGGATTTGGTACAACTCAAAGAGGTTGTCGGAGCTAAAAACGAACGACGGGTCAACCCCATGCCTCGCTTGGAACGCAGCGAACAATGTCTCAGCGTTCTCTGGACTCTGCGGGAATGGCTTTCCCGCTCGACGCGCTGCTTGGATAAAAACAAGAATCTCCCGCCGAACATCATCCATGACGACGCGGGAAAGATAATCGGAGAAGTCGTTCTCAAGAGACAGACCAGTAGCCGACTCGAAAAGAGCACACCGAGTTTTGTACTTGTATAACTCGGCAGACGCGGCAATGTGCGCGGCCTTGATTTTGCGAATCATCGCGGACTGCGCAGCTTCGAGCGTCGGCCCGGTGGCGACAAACTTCGAGGGGAAGCCAACGGAAATTCCATCGACAACACAGCGGTAGCTCTCTACGAGTTTGATGGGTTTTCGAGACGCAGAAATAACGCGACTGTGGGGAGAGTAGATAGGTTGTGAGTGGGGATTCATTTGCTCGCCATTTCAGCTTTGCTGAGGAAGTCTTACGTCGCTCGGCATTTCGCCCTTTCAGCAAGTAATACTTCCTCCCAAGGACTTTTGTGAAACGTCGAGAAGTATTTTTTAGTTGTCTGCAAGGTCAGAAGAATCAGTGGTTTCTGGATACCCACCCACGGAGCCACATTCAACACCACCAAAGAAACCACCGCGCTCTGCGGGAGTGGGATTAAGCAGAAGGCTCTTGATGTCCTGAAAGATCATCCCGTATGCTCGCGTCTTTTCGATGGGAAGCTCCAATCCGGGCGGGTGGTTGGAGGCTGTGGGCTTCTGGTAGATGGGTTTGCCTCCAGTGCGCAGCCATGTGGTCATTACACTGTCGGCAAGGTCGTCATGGTCAAACCCTTTGATGTTCCGACGAGCCGTCCACTTTGGACTTCGGAATCGCTCGGCTACCATAATTGTCAGCCGGTAAAGGTCTTCAAATGTCGTGATGGTCGTGGGGAGTTCGGAATAGGACTTCGGTCGCACTTTCGTACTCCAACGCATTTCGCGTGGTGATGCCAGCGAACAGGTCGCTGCCCTTCTTTCTGCGGTCAGGATTTCCTCCGAGCGCAGCCTACAAATAGAACGATCTCAACCTCAAATCTTGCAATCAAGTATATCACACAACATAATGCACAGTCAAGCATATAATTCATAGACGAGCATTCCTGTATACTGTACGGGTCAGATGGGGGGGGGCGTGGCCGGTACTTCCGTACCATTGTGATTCCATCGTGATAGGTTTACACAGGCATGGGTGACTTGTCCTTGCCCACCGTAGCGTTGGTTAAACCATGAAGACACACCCGGCCATCTTCAAAAGGGAACTTATGAAAACAGGGTTGCTTTTCCCCATTCTCCTTTTGTGCACCGCGACATTCGCCAAGCAGTATCCGCACGCCCCTGCTGGTTGGACTGACGCACAGGTTACGAGCGTGTCGGCAGACGGCCTTGGGGCAGTGACCATTGGCACCCTAGACGGTAAAACGCTCACACTCAAACCGGAGTCGCAGTACAAATCCCCGGAAGTCTCTGGATGGCAAGTAGGTCAGACTGTTCGTTACCAGTGCCTTGGCGATTCTGACTGCAAGGTTTACAACCTAGACCGAATGAAGCCGGAACAAATCCATTCCACTTTCTACCCTGAACGGAAGGATGATTACTGCGACGCAAGATGTGAAAGTGATAAAGAGCTAGAGACTCATCCGGAAAGTCT
>PLWR01000293.1 GCA_003165615.1 Acidobacteriota bacterium
AGGCGCAGGGACAGGGCTGCGCGCCGGGAGCCATCGGCGTCTGCATCGGCAGCGATCGCGCCGGTGGTTATCGTCTTGCCAAGCAACAACTCTTTCGGACATTGGACGATACAAACCCCGACCCGGTTCTGGCCAAGCTCGAAGAGGAAATTATGGAGCAAGCCAACAAGCTGGGGGTCGGAGCCATGGGCTTCGGCGGGGCGAGCTCCCTTATTGGATGCAAGATCGCGGCGGCAAACCGGCTTCCCGCCAGCTTCTTCGTAACCGTGGCCTACGATTGCTGGGCATTCCGCCGATTGGGAATTCTGCTCGATGCGGAAAGCGGCGCCATTACCCAATGGCTGTATCGCGATCCTGAGCGCCCCGTCGAGCGCTTGATTTCAACCGGCACGGGTTTCCACTTGACGGGCCGAGAGGTGCGCCTTGAGCCCCCGCTCAGCGAGGAAAAAGTCCGCGCCTTGAAAGTCGGCGACGTGGTGCTGATCAATGGCTCCATGGTCACCGGCCGTGACGCCGCGCACCACTACCTTCTGCACCACGATGCGCCATGCGATGTGCACGGCGCCATCCTCTATCACTGCGGCCCGGTAATGCTCAAGGAGAATGACCAGTGGCGCGTCAAGGCCGCCGGCCCCACCACCAGCATCCGGGAAGAACCCTATGAAGCTGACATCATTCGCCGCTTTGGAGTGCGCGCCGTGATGGGCAAAGGGGGGATGGGCCCGAAGACAAGCGCGGCCCTGAAGGAATACGGCGCGGTGTATCTCCACGCCATTGGCGGCGCCGCGCAATTTTACGCGCGCTGCCTGCCCAAGGTTCACGGTGTTTATCTGCTGGAGGAATTGGGCATACCTGAGGCCATGTGGGTCTTCGAAGCGCGCAATTTTCCCGCCATCGTAACCATGGACGCGCACGGCAATTCGCTGCACGCAGAAGTCGCAGCCACGACCGGCGCGGAATTGGAAAAGATGGGAAAGCGGTAGCTATTTACCCGGATGGGGCAAGCCGGCGCTTTTCGCTGCCAGGAGGGGCCGGGGAGAAGGCGCTTTTACGGGCGTGAGCTTGGCTTGAAACTGCGAGTTAATATCAATGGGAAGGGGAGCAACATCGATGATGTGCCTATCTCGAATGGTTGCTTTCAGCATCAGGCCGTGATGGGTGGCAGGATCCTGCTGGTCGAAAATGAAGTTGCCGAGGCTGTAAGCAATCCAATGATCGTGATATTTTTCGAGCGGCTGCACCACGTGCGGGTGGCTACCCACAATCATGTCGGCGCCCGCATCGACCATATGGTGGGCCATGTCCACCTGCGCGCGGGTGGGCTGCAAAGCGTATTCCATTCCCCAATGCGGGCACACAATCACCAGGTCCGCCAGGGGCCGCGCAAAGCGGATATCCGCCAAAACCTGCACGGGGTCAAGCCACGCCACGCCGGGGCGATCCACCCGCGCCGCCGCTTCCTTGGGGTCAATGTTCACGTAGGCGAGGAAGGCGATGCGCAGGCCACCCACCTGCACCAGCAACGGATAATGCGCCGCCAAAATGTTTTGACCTGAGCCCACCGGCTGAATGCCCGCGGCGCGCAATCGCTCCATGCTATCCACCAGCGCTTCCGGACCCCAGTCATAGGTGTGATTGTTGGCTTGCGAAGCCACGTTGAAACCCGTGGCCGTCAGTCCCTCGATCACCCGTGGGTCGGCGCGAAAAGAATAGAGGTGGTGCAGATTGCGGCCGCGGTCCGACACCGGGCACTCCAGATTGCAGTAGCGCAGGTCGGCGTTGCGCAGGGTATCCGCAATCAGATGGAAGGGAAGCGACCAATTCTTTTGCGCTTCCATGCGCGCGCCCACCGCGCGTGAAAGCATGATGTCGCCGGTGAAGAGCAGAGTGTACTCGCGGCCGGCCGAAGCGCTCGGGGCAGCCGCGGCTTTTGCCGGCGGTGTCTGCGGTGGCGCGGCATCCTGCGGAGGCGTGAGCGGGCTCAACACACACCAGCCCCCCGCCGCCATCGCGGCCAGAAAGCCCCAGCGCAGCCACCGTTTCCTGATTTTCATTTTAGATTTTCGGGAATCAGGAATTCCACCAGCACCAGGTCATGCCACTCGCCGCCCAACTTGCCGTGTTTTTCGTGCACACCCACTTCTTTCCAGCCGGTCAACTGGCAAAGTTTGCGCGCGCCCTCGTTCACGGCCATGATGCGGCCAATGATTTTGTAGAAGCCCTGCTCGCGGGCGGCGCTCTGCATGGCCCTCATCAATTCCTGCGCCACGCCATGGCCGCGCAGGCTGCGTTCGATGAAAATGGAGAGTTCGGCAATCCCGTCATAGCAGCGGCGCGGGCTGTAAGGGTTGAGCGCTGACCAGCCCATCAGCGTGTGCTTGACCTCCGCCACCAGGACGGGGAACTTTTCCGGCCGCGCCGCCAGCCACAAATAACGCTCTTCCGGCGTCACGAAGGCATTTTCAAAGGTTGCCGCGCGGTCTTGCACGCCCTGGTTGTAAATGCGGGCGATTTCTTTGGCGTCATCAACTCGTGCCGGACGAATTTTCAGAGGACTACTCCACTCTGTCATGAAACCCTTCCTTAAATGAGAATCAAACGTGGAGGGCGATTCTAACCCGACACGGCCGAGAGCGCAATTGATGGGTAAAGGGTAGTGGTGTCATTGGCGATACACGGGCGCTCTTACGTGCCGTCATTCCCGCGAAGGCGGGAATCCAGTCGGTCGGCGGCGCTTTTCCAATGGCTTGCGGATTGGATTGCCGCCTTCGCGGAAATGACCGGTCTTTCGAAAGGGATCCCATTCCCAATGACACCACTGCCCGCGGGGGAATCGAAAATCGAAACTCCACCCGTGAAGGGCGCGGTATCTGAAAAAACCGGTTTTACTGAGCGCTGCATAATACAGTGNNACTCTCCCGTCGCCCCTTTGGGGGAGAGGGGTGGGGGTGAGGGGGTGTTTGTCACTCAATTTCGCAGCGCTCAGTAGAAGCAGCGAGAACAGGTTTGCAGAATTTCTGAATGGGCAGTGCGGAGCCGATGATGCCGAGGGAAGAGAAAAATTATGCTCCGGCGGACGCAAACGAGAGTATATTCTCCGCCAGCGAAAGCCAAAGAGTTAATTCGACTTGCACCGCATGATGATTTCATGGGAGACGATTTATGGCAGAGACCAGCAAACGTCGCAGCGACCGTGTCTCAATTATTTTGCCGGTTTTAGTGTCCGGAAGGGACGCTGCCGGAAAGTCCTTTTCGGAAAATACCACCACGGTGATGGTTTCACAGCACGGGGCGGCGATTGCGCTGAAGACCGCGCTTGCCCCCGGCCAGGTCATTATCATCTGCCGTCACCGGCTCTCTGTTCCCCGCGAGGCTGAATGCCACGTGGCGGGGCAAATCGGGAAGCAGGCAGATCGGCAAATTTTCAGTGTGGCGTTCCGGAAACCTGCGGTGGGTTTCTGGGATATTTATTTTCCCCCGTTACCCCCTGGCCAAGACACTGCCGGGCGAGCCCTGCTGGGGTGCAAGATCTGCGGGACGCGCAAGGTCGTGCACTTTGACCCGGGACAGTTGTCTGTTTACAACGCTGATCGGCAGCTTTCCCTCAGTTGCGACAAGTGTGGGAAGTCTACGATTTGGCTGGAGTCACAGCAAGCGACGACGAAGCCGCCAGGGTTAAGGCCGGCGAATGGCGCCAGGCTGGCGGTCGCGCCTCCCCCGCTGGACAAGAACTTACGGAAGCATCGCCGGGTGGTGGCGGAGATACCCGTTTGCATTCGCCAGGCCGGGTCGGACGACGACGTGGGGACCACCGTGGACATCTCCCGTGGCGGGCTGCTTTTCACCAGCCGTCGGCACCATCTTGCCAAATCCTACATCCAAGTCGCGGTTCCCTATTCACCCACGGCGGTGAACGTCTTTGTCGACGCCCGCGTCGTCCACAGTTCCAAGCTGCCCTCCCAAGAACTCTACCGGCATGGCATCATGTACCTTGCCGAGAACGAATAGTCCTGGTGAGGTGCAGGCGCGGCAAAGTCGAGCCTCCGCTGGCTCTGCCTCAGATTGGGCAAACCATGGGCTGCGGCCTCTTGGAGGGTGCCTTGGCGGCAAGGGTGTTCGTCGGGGCGAAGGGGTCTTCAAACTTGCCGCCAAGGGCTCAGCACCGCATTCGGGCGGGTTAATCGCAGTGCTGGAGGGTTCTGACGCTACCCTCTTTATCGGCCTTTTCCAAAAAAACTTGAGAGGACTTGTCGTCCCAAGTATCTTCAAATTGTCCCTTTTATGGCAATAACTTACTTGACTCATCCACCTCTCTGGTTACCGATCCTCTCTTGCAAACTGTCATCCTGAGTGGGGATGGGCCTTCCGGCCCACCCATATACATGAACGTCGCGCCGCCAGGCCCTCACTGAAAATAAGAGGGTTATGGCGCGTCGTTCGACGGAGCCCGTCTTTTGGGCGAAGGACCTGGGCATTTCACGGGGGTGGAGCAGAGCGAACTACCGGGGTCCTTCACCCCGACAAAGGGCGTCGGGGTTCAGGATGACAGGTGCGGAAAATGTTGCCCAACCCTTTTTTGTCTCGGTCCCTCTGCGGGATGAGTCAAGTAAGTTATTGCCCTGTTTTGGAGGTCCGCGGTTCGTCCCCTGTTGACAACGAAAAGCCGCGAATCTACAGAACAGGTCCAGGCTTTATTCTGGATGGCACCATAGTGCCGTTTGGGTCGGCACTGTGTGCCGAAAATCGGCACATTCGTGCCATTGCGCTATTCTGCCAAGCTGGTAAAGTCTTCGGGTTCGTAAGAACTCTTCTTTTACAGTGCGGCTTTGTTGGCCACGACGCATCGCAAGGCGGTCGAGAGCTCTACCGGCTAGAGAGCCGCTGGACAGCACTCAACACAACCGGGGGAAAATGATGTTTCTTGTCCCTCAAGGGAGGAAGACCAATATGACTAAACATTTCAGTCGGGCAATTCTAGGCGCCGCCATGCTGGCATTGTGGGCAGGGATCACGGTAGTGCCGGCATCTGCGAGCGAACTCTATAACCAGCCCACGAACCTCGACGGAACCTATGCTTCTCAGAACGACACCACCTATGGCTTAGGGAATTTCGCCACGGCATACGACAACTTCACCCTGAGCTCCACCTCCAACATTACCGAAGTGACATGGGTAGGTTCGTATTTTAGCGTTAGCGGGGCGCAGCTTCCAGGAACAATTACCGGCTTCAACGTCGATTTTTGGTCGAACGCTTCCGGCGCTCCAGGAATTCATCTGGCCGGTACGGGAGACGTCGCTGGAAACGCGGGCGAGACTTATCTCGGGTCCGACAACTATGGCGACCCGACCTACTCGTACAGCCTGAATACAGCTTTCACCGCGTCGGCTGGCACAATGTACTGGCTGTCCATAGTCCCCGATTCGGCCTTTCCGCCACAGTGGGGCTGGGAAATCGGGACGGGTGGTGACGGCGCCGCGTATCAGGTCTTTTTGGGGAATGGTGGCCCAATCGGGAACGACCTGGCTTTTGCGCTTTATGGCAACACCGTTACGACCACCCCGGAGCCAGCTTCCATCGTGTTGTTCGGAACATTTCTTGCAGGTTCGTTCCTGGGCCGACGCAAGATAGTAAAGTGTTAACTGGGGCGCTTCTCCCCGACCGTTTGCCTTTCTGGGTGGAAGTGTCTCTTAAGTGGATAGATACAAACTCGGAGCCAGCGTAGCGCGACCTGTTTTGGAGGTCCGCGGTTCGTCCCCTGTTGACGACGAAAAGCCGCGAATCAACAGAACAGGTCCGCTACATCTGTTCGACGAAGAAAACCAACATCCAATACTGTCATCCTGAGTGGAGATGGGCTTGGGGCCCACCCAAAGCCCGCTGTTTGGGCGAAGGACCTCGGCATTTC
>PLWR01000725.1 GCA_003165615.1 Acidobacteriota bacterium
TCATCGGGTGAGCCGGGACGTGGAACGCCCTGCCGTCCTCAAGCGCGCGAGCCAGCGTGACCTGCTCCGGGATCAACAGTCTCAAGGTTGGAACGATATTGCCTATCGCCGTGTCGGGGGTTAAACCGGTACCGGCCAATTCTGCTTCAAGACGAATTCTGAGCTTGCGGTCGTCTTCGTACGCCGCAAATTCTTCCGGCTTCAGTGTGACCGAGCCTTGGAACGCGTCCTTGACCTCGGCCTCCAACAAACTCTTGATGACGTCCGGGGAGGTGCTACGGACCTTCTCAGCGCGGCCGTTCTTATCCTTCTTCCAGGGGTGGTTGAAGTAATGCCTCTGATCACGATTCTTCCCTTGCGATTCCACTCCTATTTTGTACTTCCCGCCCATCACCGTGTGGGTGAAGGGAGTTAGTTTCTGGATTTTATCTGGCGGCGCGTCCATTGGGGAGTCTTTCTTTTTCATGAGGAGGTACTTATTTGGCGGTGTGAGTTTGTTCGCGGCGCTTTTTCTGGAGCAAGTACCAGCCGAATTGCTCCAGGGGCTGCTCCAAGGCGGACCAATAACGATACCAACAGCACCGGCACCAACGACGCCGGTACCAACAGCACCAAGTACCCGTTGGCATCCCGTCCCCGCCCCATTGGGAACGGGATGATGTAGCAGTACCTGAAGCAGTACCTGAAGCAGTACCGTTCCCCGCCCGTTTCGTCGCTTTCGACATCGGCTTTCAACTCGAGGTTCCCCTCCTTGATGACGAAAGGGGGCAAGGGCTGAACCTGTTGGCGTTTGGTGTTCTTGTGAATAGTGTGTTGTTTATTTGGCGTCCCCAGCGCGTCCCGCAGAAAAGGCGGTTCGGACGGCTGATTTGCATAACATGTTGATTTCACGCATCTTATGATTGTGTTTGGCCTGATTTTCCGGCTGGACATGCTCCTCCGACCCCCTTTTTCGCCCCCATTTTTGCAAGCCCTTGATTGCCCGCTGGATGCATCCGTATCCCGCCCGGCAGCGCGATGGGTGGATGTGGAGGATCGGCCCTGAGCGGCAAATCTGGGCCCCTGTTGACCGCTGGTACGTCCCCGCCTGTCCCTCAAATCATCTTTGGCTCTCGGGTCGCCGGGGACGCTGGGGACAACGGGGACGCTGGGGACAACGGGGACGCTGGGGACATTGGGGACGCCGGACCGACTCAAAACTAAGATAGGTCCGGGTACGTTGGGCACCAGCAATCCCCGCCCCCGGTTAGGTTCTCCAACTCCGGCGACAAAGGGAACGCCAACTGCATCTTGGTCCGTGTGGTGGCAACCGAATTTCATGCGTCCCTCCTGCTTCCGCTTTTCTCCATGTGGAATGCCGGCGTCAAATTCACAGGCGGCTGAGACGGCCGAGCGACCAGCAACGCGTCCAGGTCCGGCAAGTAGTACCGCTTGATAATTCTGCCGCCTTTGCTGAGTTGGAGTTCGTCGTACCTTATCTTGTATGGGAAGTAATCTTGCTGCACCCGCACGCCATCCCGGTCAACCCACATGGGTATGGCCCGGCGCTCCACAGAGTCGGAACTGAGGTCGCAATACTTACCCGCCATCCCCCCACGCTGCCAATTCGACAGCTCTTCTTCCGCCACATGGATCTCACTTGCTAAATTGCCGGCACGGGGAGGGCCTTCGTTTAGAATGGGGACGCGACTCGCACTCTCGCGCGTTGGGGGATGGTTTCTCAGCGCCTCCACATCAGGCCGATAATACCTGGGCGCCAACTCTCCCTCATCATCGAGTTGAAGGTACTTCCGTCGGATGCGGTGAGGAACATAATCGTCCTGCCAGTCCAGGGCTCTCCGCAGGATAGCCGAACGGGACAAATCCCACATCTGGGAGGCAGTTCGGGCTTTAACCCACCTCAGCAGCATAAAGCCCTCCCGCCCATTCTGTAAGCCACATTCCAGCCTTCTGCGGGCATGGCATTCCGAAGACGGATGTTGTAGCAGGATATTTTGCAGTTGCTTCTTTTCATATCATATGATGAGACCTTCATTCTTTCTTTGCTCTGGAAAAAAGAATATTTATTTCATCACCTTGACTTGCAAAATCCGGCATTTTGCCTATGACCCGCAGTTTCCAGCCATGTCTTGGCTGCGGTAGGGAAGCTAGGGAATCCGGAGACAGACCGTCTTCGAATTTCAAGGCGTGGTTCCTGTCCTGCCCTTGCGAATCTGACGCGGCAATGTCGGCTGAACGCGCTGATCTGGCAGGCGCACAAACCTTAATTGGCCTGCCATGAATCGCTTTGAACATTGGTCATATTATATGCCCGATTCCNNGGCCAAAGCTTGGCCGAACTGGGTACTTCGTCCGGCGGCGCCCAGGTGGGCCAGTTTGCGCCGGAGCGTTTTGGCTTCAGGTGCGCGGTCCAACCCCGGCACACGGCATAAGTCCCGGGGCAATTATTCCTTGAGGCTCACGGCGCGAACCAATTCGCTCATTGCTCCGCTGGTTTCTCCAATCGGGACCAACGGGTCCAGCCGGTACTGGCAGTGGAGGTCAATTTCATCCACGCCCAGTCTCCGGTATCCGAAATATTCGTGCCGCTGGTATGCATGAAACATCGTGCTGCGGCATCGCGGGTGACGGTGGCTCCTTCCATTGTTGGCATGGCCACGGTCGGCCAGATCAGCGAGATTTGCGTCGCAATTTCTGCGAATGGCGTGGTGGCCAATCCAGAGTGGCAAATCTGGGTCCCTATTGACCGCTGGTACATCCCCGCCCGTCCCCCAAACCGTCTTTGGCTCTCGGGACGCCGGGGACATTGGGGACGCCGGGGACATTGGGGACGCCGGACCGACTTAAAACTAAGGCCGGTCCGGGTACGTTGGGCACCAGCAATCCCCACCCCCGGTCAATTGGCCTGCCATGAATCGCTTTGATGAAAGTTGGTCATATTATATGCCCGATTCCGAACGCATTTTAGACAATCGTGCTTCTGCCATCCGGCAACAGGCTGAACTATTTCAATGCCTATGATCCTGACCGTCGTTGTCGTGGAAACTCAGAGCCGCTCCCGCGCAGGGCGACCCGTTGTCAGGCCAAAGCTCAGCCGAACTGGGTACTCCGTCCGGCGGCGGCCAGGAGGGCCAGTTTGCGCCGCAGTGTTTTGGCTTCGGGTGCGCGGTCCAACCCCAGCACACGGCATAAGTCCCGGGGCAATTATTCCTTGAGGCTCCCGGTGCGCACCAATGCGCTCATTGCTCCGACGCTTTCTCCAATCGGGACCAACGGGTACACCCGGTACTGGTGGCAGAAGTCAATCCAGGCCCAGTCTTCGCACCCAGTCTCCGATAGGCGTGAGGCAAGGACGCAGGATCATCGGGAACACCAGTGGCCAGGATCATGTCTCGGCAGGTGTACCATCCCCAACGAACAGGCACAACACTGGCATCACTTGCACCACCACATGGGGTTGTATTACTGACGAAGCGCTGAATTATAAGTAGTAACAAAGACATTTGCGATTCCCCCGGTTGACAAAATGAAACGATATATAATTTTAGCGTGAGTGACGATACAGAATTACAGATCGCAGGAGGCGTTGAGTGGGGTAGATGGCTTGAGCTTGTCGGGAGGGGTCGCACTACCGGCTACACTTGGCGCCAGGAAGGCCCAAATGGCGAACCTGCCAGGATTAAGACGTGTAACATCGACGGCAAGAATTACGTCCGGGCCGAGGAGGTGAAACGGTTCTGGGACCGCGCCGAGGCCGGCGAATTCGCAAAACCCCCGGTAGTTCCTACCAGGATCAA
>PLWR01000314.1 GCA_003165615.1 Acidobacteriota bacterium
GGCGCGTAGAACTCGGCAATGCCGGCGCAAACCTGGCGGATTTCCGTGCCAATATCTACGGTCAGCTTAAGCAATTTCTTCGCCCCGGGGATGGCCTCGGCGGTCTTGATCTCGCCCGTCCGCATTTCCACTTTGGCAAAGTCCTCGATGGAAATTTTCGGCGTCTCGGCCGTTGCGGTGGGGGCTGGGGGTTCGGGACTCGGGGCTCGGGACTCGGGACTTGGGGTTGGGGACACAGGCCCCGTTTCGGGTGGTTTTGCGTTTTCTGTTTCCACGGGTTTTGATTTCTCCTTAGGTTTGTCGCCACGGCGGTCAGCTTCGGCGGCGTTGGCTTGTAGGGGCGCTTCGCGAAGCGCCCCTACCGTCGTTTTATCGCGATTGCGGTCAGCCTCGGCCAATTCTTCCAGTTTGGCCAGCGTGACGGCCTTGTCGAGTCGCGGGAAGATAGGCTCGGCTTTGCCAACCTTGGTGCCGGGCTTCAACTGGCCCCACTTGAGTTCGTCAAGCCGCTGGTCTGCTACGTTGCCTGCACAGCCCAATTGCTTCCAAATTCGCTGAGCGCCCACAGGCAGCACGGGAGCAAGCAGCACCGCCGCAAAGCGCAGAGCCTCAGCGGCGGCGCCAAGGATTGTGGTGATCCGATCCTGGTTACCCTGACGGTCCAGGTCCGCAAGCGTCCAGGGGGCATTCTCGACAAGATACTTATTGACGTCGCCCACAAAAGCCCACGCATTGGCCAGAGCAAACGACAGGTCGTACCCCGCGAACCGCTCCATGATGGCGGCGTGGAGTCTTGCTGATTTTTCGACGATTTCCACGGTTCCAGAGTCAATGGCAAAACGATTCGCTGCCAGCATCGCCTGGGCTTGCGCATCACCCCTGATTGCCGCGTGGATAATCTCCCAGGCCACCGGAGGGTGGGGAATCTCCGCGTTGCAATACCGGTTGATCATATTCACAGTACGGTTGGCGAGATTTCCCAAATCGTTTGCCAGGTCTGCGTTGTATCGCTTGATGAAGCTCTCATACGAAAAGCTGGTATCCTGCCCGAATGGCGCTTCGCGCAGCAGGTAATAGCGCAGCGCGTCATTGCCGGGTGCGCCGAAGGAATCGAGGGCGTCGACGATGGGCTCCGGGTAAACGACGTTGCCCTTCGACTTCGACATCTTATCCTGCTCGTAGTAAATCCACCCGTGCGCGAAGATCGTTGTGGGCAGCATCTCCGGTTGATCGGGGTAAGCGGCCATGATGAAGGCCGGCCAATACACGGCGTGGAAGCGCAGGATGTCCTTACCTAACATGTGGACAATTTCTGACTCGCCCGGTTTGTTGCGCCAGTATTTCTGGAATTCAGCGCTGCCGTTTTCACCGTGCGCATAGCCAATGCCCGTCATGTAACTGGTCAGCGCGTCATACCAAACATAAAACACCTGGTGCGGGTCATCCGGCCACGGGATGCCCCACTTCAGGCGGCTACGGCTGACGGAAATATCGCGCAACCCGCTTTTCACAAAGCTTTTGACTTCATTCATGCGGTATTCGGGCTTCACGAAATCAGGATGGCGTTCGTAGAGTTCGAGGAGCCGTTGCTCAAACGCCGACAGCTTGAAAAAATAATTGTCTTCGCTGATCAGCTCCGCCGGGCGGCCGCAGATGTCGCAGTTAACGGGGTCCGTGTTGTCGGAAACATAGCGCTCGTCGGAGACACAGTAACGCCCCTCATAGCGCTGGGAGAAAATAAATCCGTTTTCTCTGGCGCGAATCAGCAAACGCTGAACGGACGTCACGTGATCCGGATGATCCGTATAGATGAAGCGCAGGGAGTTCTGATCGGATTCCGGATAAACCTTTACCGGGATGCCCAGCTTTTCCCAGAGGGTCACAAACAGCTTGCGTTTTTCCGCGACGAACTCCTGCGGCGACTTACCCGCCGCGGCGGCAGCGCGCTCAAGTTTCTCCCCGTGCTCATCGGTGCCGGTGAGGAACGCCACGTCGTACCCGCACATGCGCTTATAGCGCGCCAGCACGTCGCACACGATGGTGGTGTAAGCGGAACCCACGTGCGGCCGGGCGTTGGGATAGTAGATGGGAGTCGTAAGGAAGAACGTATTCATGCGCCAGGTGCCTTTTCACTCTGCTGCAAATAGGCGGCTTCGGCGGCGGCGATGACCTGCTTGAGGGGCACAGATTTCTCCCCAGCCAGGCGCTGGCAATCGTCGAATTCCGGGGCCGCGTTGACCACCTTGCCCTCGCGCCGCGCCACTTTCACCTGCACGACGCCGTATGGGGTTTCCACCGTTACCGGCTCGCGCTCCAAAACTTTTCTACGCGCCTCTGAGATGCGAACGCCAATGGTGGTGGTTTGTTCGAAGAGCAACTGGGAAAGCGCGTCAGTCTTGTCGGGCTCGCAGAGAATGCTGATGGTGAGGCCGGGCCGGTTCTTTTTCATCTGTGCCGAGCTGCACGTGACGTCAAGAGCACCCGCGGCCAGAGCCTGTTCCAGGAAGTACCCGTAGAGTTGCGGGCTCATATCATCGATGTTGGCTTCGATCACGGAAACGATCTCGTCACCGACAGGCGTTTCCACCTTTACCGGTTCGCGCTCCACTACTTTCCGTCTGGCCTCATAAATGCGCACACCATTGGCGGAGGTCTTTTCGAAGAGCAAATGGGAAAGGGCATCACTCTTGTCCGGCTCGCAGCTAATGCTAAGGGCGAGGCCGGGCCGGCTCTTTTTCATCCGCGCCGTGCTGCAAGCGACGTCAAGCGCGCCTGCGGTCAGGGCCTGTTTCAGAAATTCCGCGTAAAGTTGCGGGTTCATCTCATCAACGCTGGTTTCGATGACGGAAACGATCTCGTCGCCGGGCAGGCCCGGTTTGCCGGCAACAGTCTCGGTCGCTTCGCCGATAAACAGGCGGGCGATGTTGGGGTGACCGGGGAAGTCCTTTTCTCCCGCGCCATAGCCGATTCTTGCGATCTTCATCGAGGGGAAGGGCCCGAATCCCGACGCCAGGGTGGCAACCAGGGCGGCGCCGGTGGGCGTGACCAGTTCTCCTTCCACGCCCGTGGAATAAACCGGGATGTCCTTCAGCAATTCCGCCGTGGCGGGAGCGGGGATGGGCAAACTTCCGTGCGCCGCGTTCACTGTGCCGCTGCCGACATTCAAGGGCGAGCAGATGAGTTCCGATATTTCCAGCAGTTCAAGGCCAACACATACACCTACGATGTCGAGCACCGCGTCCACCGCGCCGACTTCGTGAAAGTGAACTTCGTTGGGAGAAACGTTGTGGAGCTTTCCTTCCACCTCGGCAAGATGATTGAAGATCTTCAGCGCCTGGCCCGCGGCTTTTTCCGGCAGCGACGCCTTCTCGATCAGGGTTTGGATATCCGATAGATGGCGGTGAGGTTGTTCGCCGGGAACCCGGATGTCCACGCGCGTCCCCATCAAACCGCCACGCATAGCACGGGTGCGTTTGAATTCATAGAATCCCAGTGCCAGCTTCTTCAGTTCGCCGAACAGCCGGTCCACCGGAACTCCCCCGTCGATCAAGGCGGCCAAAAACATGTCGCCGCTAATGCCCGAAGAGCAATCCAGATAGGCTTGTTTCATAGCAACCTCGGTAGAATTTCTCCGGCCGGGCCGCGCAAAATCCACTTGGCGAATTCATCGGCAGGAGTAGGGTCAGGATTTATTATCACTACCTGGGCGCCCGATTGTTGGGCCACTCGTACGAGCCCCGCCGCCGGGTGCACAAGGGCGGAGGTTCCAATGGCCAAAAAAATATCCGCCCCCCGCGCTGCATCTGTGGCGCGCTCCCACTGATCTTGGGGGAGCATCTCGCCGAACCAGACAATCGCCGGGCGCA
>PLWR01000254.1 GCA_003165615.1 Acidobacteriota bacterium
AGACCGCCTGAACTCCCGCCTGAAGGTACTGCGCGACTTTCAAAATCAGATCGCCGGCGCGGTCGTTCTTGGAAACGATTTCGATGGCCAGATCGGGAGCAATCGGCATCGGGACTCGCTCAAGATCGATACCCTCCAATCGGCCCTTACGAATGAACGCGACATCGGGTCTGCGAACCGTATCGGCGCCAAGCGTCATATCCATTTCACTGATCACATTTCCACACGGATACGCATCCAGAAAGGCCCGCAGCCGTGCATTGAAGCGATCGCGAATGTCATTGTGAAAGTAGCTGGCGGAAGGCGTCACGATAAGATCCCCCTGGCTCAATTCATAACGCACGCCGACGGGTTCATCGAGGGCGGCATATTGTTCGATGGTCAGCAGGGTTTTGGTCGCCATAGATCAACTCCTATGGGCACAAGATTACCATGAAAGCGGAAGGTAGCGCGGACCTGTTTTGAAGGTCCGCGGCTTTTCCTTGCCCAGAGGATACTTTATCTTCTGGGAAAAGGAGCCGATAAAGACAACGTGGACTTCTGCCCAACATTGCCCGATTCGCCTTCCGTCACTCACCGCCCAACCCGATTCATCGCTCGGCAGCCGATTTTTGATCGCCAGGAACACGTCTACGGTTACGAGCTCCTTTTCCGTTCCGGGCTGGAAAACCGCTACACCGGGAACGACGCCGACGCCGCAGCCCGCGACGTGGCTGACAATTTCCTCAACGCCGACGCCAGGACGCTTACCGCAGGGCGAAAAGCCTTTATCAACTGCACCCGCCAATTTCTTGTGAACGAGTATGCCACGCTCCTGCCCAAAGCGGAGATCGTCATCGAGATTCTCGAGACGATTGAGCCGGATGCCGAGGTGCTCGCCGCTTGCCGGAGGTTAAAAGACCTGGGCTATGTGATCGCTCTGGATGACTTTGTCTATTCCGAGAAATTCCAACCCTTCGTCGAACTGGCCAACATCATTAAGATCGATTTTCAGCTTTCGGGTCGGCTCGAAAGGCAGCAAGCGGTGGCCAAATTCTCGCCGTTCGGGATCGACCTGCTGGCGGAAAAGGTGGAAACGCGCGCCGAACTCGCCGAAGCTCGCGCCAGCGGCTACGTTTACTTCCAGGGCTATTTCTTTTGCAGGCCACAGATTGTCCCCGGCCGTCACATCCCGGCCTTCAAGCTTCACTACCTGCAGATCCTTCAGGCCATCAGCAAACCGGAATTGGACCGAAGCGAAATCGAGGCGCTGATTGACCGCGAAGTCTCGCTTTGCTACAAGCTCTTGCGACTTGTGAACTCGGCCCTTTTTGGCTTCAAGCGTGATATTAGTTCCACCCGGCACGCGCTGGAGCTGCTGGGCGATCGAGTGGTCAAGAAATGGGCGGCGGTGGCGGCGGTCCTGGGCATGACGGGCAATGAGCCCAACGAACTGGTTCTGACTTCGCTCACGCGGGGCCGGTGCTGCGAGTTCCTGGGGGCGCGGGAAGACGAGCAGAGCCTGTTCCTTTTGGGAATTCTCTCATTGATGGAAGCCATGTTGGGCCGGCCGTTATCAGAAATTGTCGCGGAGATCGCTCTGCCCGACAGGGTTCGAGCCGCCCTCCTGGGAAAGTCAAACCGCTACCGCGAAATCCTCGATTTGGTCACGGCCTTCGAAGCGGGGAGATGGAACGAGGTCAGTGAACGCGCCCTCGGCCTCCGGCAGGATGAGTCGCAACTCTCCGCCACCTACTTGCAAGCGCTGGATTGGGCGCAGAAGGTGTTTCAGGTCTGAACCGCCTGGATGGAGCCGATGTAGCCGACCTGCGTGTAAGTCGCGCGACCCTCTTGATAGTGGAAGGAAACTCAGAACTGCTTGGGGACACCAGCCCGTTTCAGAACTGCGTTGGCGGTATGGCGGGATAGGATCTTGTGGTCTACCGGGAAGTATCGCTGAGTATTCGGGCTGTGCCAAATCTCGTGATCGCCACGTCCGGGGCGCTCATAATAACATCCGTGGGCGCGTAGGACTTCCTTCAGCTTCGGCGTGTAGCTTACCATCAGAACACGACGGACACAGAAGCAGTTTCTTCATGATGGGCGCGAACCAGAACGTTGACCACCTTCTGCCCCGGTTCCAGGCCGCCGTTTAACTCAAAAAGCTCCGGCACTAAAACCCGAACCTTCTCCACCAAGGCATTCATTGACTCGCCTTCTGCCACCAAGCCGGGGATGTCGTCGCTTTCCGCGACCCAGACCCGTGCCTCGGAATCCCAACGCGCTTCGACTACATAAGTACGACTCATGACCGGCTTCTCCCTACTATAGAGAACACTATCATCTGCTGAGGCGTATCACAACCGTTCGCGTTCCGCGTCGCGCGCGGCTGGTCTTCTCTGGGCGATTGCTGGCCGCAGGAGGTGTAGCGCGACCTACAAAATAGGTCCGCGATACACGTAAGGACGATTCCCCCACACAACTGGCGAAAGAACCACAGCATGATGGAGCCCTCCCGAACACCGCTTTAGTGGGCGGTGTCCCCAATAACTGCTGTCATCCCTCCCGTTAGGGGACTCGGATAATACACCCAGACGCACTGGCACACGGCTCCGCGCTTAGGCCCCAAGTCAGGCCATAATTCAGGCAGGTGTGCACTAAAATAGTAACCAAGTTTCGGAAGGGGAAAAGCGGGGCTTTGCTAACTCGACGAATTGATTGGTGGGCCTGGGTAAAATTGAACTACCGACCTCACCCTTATCAGTTGGCTTAGATGCCCTTGCTACAGTTTGCGACACAGTGAGATTATGTAGTATTCATACGCCTTCCGTGAGGGTTTGGGTCTTCTGCCCATTGCGATGAATTGCTACCGTTTTTGATTGGGGGTCACACCAAAAACCACACCAAATTTCCTGCCCTATTGTGGTGCATCCCGGCATCCGGGCGATGGGGTTGCGCCCTACCCGCTTCCTTCCGGCGCATCCTGAGCCATCCTAGCGCAACGGCGGGCCATTCTACGCGGCAGCCGCACGCGGGAAGCATGGTAGCCCTTCAGAGTCCATAATAATGGACTGCGGGCATCCTACGCGCGCGCGGGAAGCATGGTTTCGGTCCGACTTCTGTATTTCACGGGTAATCGGGGAGGCTAAAACCTTGGGTGACTATGGCGTGAACTTTGATGCCGCTCGCCAGTCGCTCCCCTTCAAACAAAATCACCCCCGCCAGCAGCACAATCGCCAGAATCGCCCACGTCAGTCTCTTCAGTAAACGCTCCTCAAATTGCGTATCAGGCAGTAGGGCCACTTGCGCTTTCAGTTCGGCAATTTGCGCCGCTAAGTCAGGATTACTCTCAGACATCATTCTCCTCCATCTGTCCGCAGTAGCGGCAGTATTGGAATCCGTGATGCAGTATACGTCGATTCCCTTGCAGGCAGTCACCCGCTACGGGAGGGTACTGCGAAAGAGAGCCTAACCCTACCCCTTGCCCCCCAAGCAACCCCGGCGGGTGCGAATCGGTACCATGCCCCTCAGCGATTTTTTCCTTAAAAGGTATGTATTCGTATCATTTTTAGCTTGCAACCGCGCAAAAGCGTTACCAGCGCGATTTCCAAGCGAATAAAGCCGATGTCTATGACGCGATCCAACGCCGTGCGCTTGAATCTGTGACAAGGGCCAAACTCCAAAAAAGCTCCGCGCCGTCTCTGGTCATAGCCGCCGCAATTCTGGAAGATAAGGGCACCCTTGCTCGATGTAGCCGAGCTTATGCGGGAGGAGCGGGGTGCCGGACGCTAGGATTTGATCGCGATCGGAATTGACGTGCCATCTCGCAGAGAGGTAGCATGGCCGGTATAGTCGGCTTCTAAACGTCAGCCTGGAGGTTCCGGCCATGTCCTCCGTTTTCAAATCTGTTGCTTGTGCTGTCCTCTTCTGCGCTGTGGGATTTGCCCAATCAAACGATCCGCAGGAAAACTTAAAGCCCGGACAAACCGCGAGCGAAATCAACTCCTGTAAGTATCTCGTTGTGGTTGATTTCACCAGCGATCCATTGGGAATTGCGAAAGAGTTACGAGTGCAAGCACGCTCTCAGGGATTCACCGTCATTTCGACTCCGGATGATGTAGTGCCGTCTGAGAGGCCCAAGACATGTGTAATGGCGGGTAGCTGGGCGCAGACCTGGGTGTCGGGCGGGGGCGTCACCGTGCAAGTTAGGGGCGCTTTAGATAACGACCTGATCGGAGAGGCGACAGTTGCCGCAACCAACTTGTGGGGCGTCCGGCGTATGCTTCATAAGGGCGGGGAGAAACTCTACCACCAATTGGGATATACCGGTTACAGCGAAGCGGTTTTCCAGGCCCGTATGCAGCGGTTGTATCCGCCAAGGCCAAAGTTGGCGATCTCTGAAGCGCAGATTACAAGCAGTGAGCCTCAAGGTCCACCGGAAGGCATTTGGAGCGATCCTCAAAACACGTACAGACTTGGCATTGTTAAGGCGCCGCACGGAAGCACCCCCGATTATGTTGCGGTGATCCTTCAATCGGGCTCTCCGCTTTGGCAACCGAATGAGATTAGAGGCGAGATTCGTAGTACCGCGTCTCCCGATGTGTTCACTTGCACGTGGTTCATGGCCAACAAAAAGCCAGCCGGCACAACACTTTCGCTTGAGCATGATGTGGTGCTCCGCGGATCTATCTCAACTGCAAATGGTCCGTATGAGTTAGTACTCCTTCGGGTGTGGCCGAAGGTCACGGACCAGGCGCTAACGTCGGCGTCGGAACACGCCCGCAAGTCTGGCACGGGGTTTCTTCTAACCCACAGTGGTCTAGTAGCCACCAACTGGCATGTCGTGTCTGACGCAAAGCGAATTACTGTGGCATTCCCCGGCTGGAAAGACAGTGCGAGTGCTGACCTCGTTGTGAAGGACGTTGCTAACGATCTTGCAATAATCCGGGTGAGTGATAGCGCAAAATTGGCCGACCTGTGCCGCGAGCTGCCGTTCGAACTGATGACAGCCAAAGACGTTGCGCTAGGGCAAACGGTTTCGACAATCGGTTATCCGCTCAGTCCGTTACTCGGACCGAATCCAAAATTCTCAGAGGGAGTAATCTCCAGCAAGAGCGGCTTACAGGACGATCTACGCTGGTTCCAGATTTCCGCTGCCATACAGCCCGGTTCGAGCGGTAGCCCTTTGTTTGATGACAGGGGAAACGTTGTGGGCATCGTTGTCGCAAGTCTTGACGCTGCAAAGGCATTTCAGTTGACGAATGCAATCCCTCAGAACGTGAACTGGGCGATTAAGTCAGATTATCTGTTGAATCTCGCGGGGATGATCCCGAACGAGACACTTTCCTCGCGGACGACAACGTTCTCACCTGAAAAAGCGGCGGCGTGCGTTGCACTTCTCACGGCATGGTAGGAAGTTAGGCGCTGAGTTAGAGCCTCGGACAGAGTTTTCGGGCGTGGTATCGAGCAACGGTAAAGTTCTGTTCCTGATTCCCGCAGCGGGGACAGATGAGGCTGTCACCTTGGCGTGCCGTTTTTAATCTGGCCAGGATATATTTCGTAGGGCTTCAGGAGCCGGGCTAGGCTCGCCGCCGCGTGAACGTCCCCGCGCTTTCGAGCAGGCGCATGGAGCGGCGCTCATTGCGGCTTCCCTTGGCCTTGACATTCATCGCACAGCCTGGAAGATGTCCTTCGCGCTCCCGCTTTCGAGCACGTCAAGGTCACGTTCTATTGCCGGTCTCAGTTCATAAACCGTGCTGAGAATCTCCCACGTGTTCGGGTCATCGGCTCCCATCTCATGCGCTCGTTGCTCCAACCTGCCAAGGATTCGCAGATCATCCCTCAATTCAAGCTGGCGAGCGTGGGCCGCCGCGTACAGCCTCAGCGCCGCATCGTGCGCCCGCTCCCGATTTTGGCGAAGCTCGCGGTACTCTGCCGGTGAGAGTCGCTGGTAAAGGCCAAGCTCTTTCGCCAGGGAAACCGTGTTGCCCTTCCACTGGCACTTGTGACAGTAGAAGACATCATCCGCATGGGTGATAGTCCGAACGCCGCCGCATTTGGGGCAATCAAAGCGTTTCCCGCGTGGCCTTGCCCCTGCTTTTTCAAGCAGGACGCCGATCTCGAATTGGGCCGCTTCGATCATTGAATCCGTCTGCCAGTGCTGCAAATCAACTCGTTTCTTTCGTGCCGCACCTTCCATCCTGAAAGCCGCAACCGCCGCTCAAGCTCCGGTAGGTCTTGAATAGTCAAGACCATCTCGCCCCGGTCATTCTTCCGTCCAAGAAGTGGCCCACAACTATCGGTTGCGGACGGGGAATCGACAGGTTTGCTGAGTCTGACTGCTTGGTTAGGTACAGAAGTTACGGAAGTGACGATGTCCGGGGAAAAGGTTTGTTTTCTAAGTTCCCCTACTTCGTCAACGGGATGGCTGAGAAGGTAGTCGAGGAGCTTCATTCCATACTCCAATTTGGAGAGTTTTTGCGATTCATCGTCACTTCTGTAACTTGCGTAACTTATTTTGGCTGAATCGCGACAAAGCGTCTGTTCCCGGCGCCCCGCTCTTCGGTAAAAATAGCGCCTAATTCAATCTCGATAACCCTCTTCATATTGCTGAGATGTTTCCCAAACCCTTGTGCTGATTTGGCAAATGGAAGAGATTCGCTTTCCGCAAGGGCAGAGCAGCGCCTGTACAGTCCCCCCACGTCCACCGGGCCGATCTTTCCTTCGGTCGCAAGGATGCTGGCCAGGACGATCACCAGCGAGTCGCCTTCGCTGGCGAATTCTATCTGGCCACGCTCAAGTTTCGAAAGCAGGTTTTCCCATTCCTCATGCTGTCCGGGTGAGTGCGCCACGATCCAACCAAAAGACGCGAAGTCAGCCATGCGGAATTTCATCGCCGGTAGCGCCACGTTAGCAAGCGAGTCGGCTATCTTTCCCGCACGGGTGAGCAATTCACCCATGATTTGGCCACGCCTCTTTGCCAGTTCTCCAAAAAGCGCAGATTCCGGTTGATATGCTTCGGGCCGCTTGAAATTCACTGGCAGAAGTCGCTCGGCCACATCCGGCCGCCGAAAATGCGGGTCTCGGCTCGAAAGCATTAAAATGGCTCGTGGCTGGTAGGATACTTCCTCATTTGTGGTGTATAACCGCCGTAGCCTGTACCGCAAGCCCGTGGCATAAGTGGCAAGCGCATCCTCAAGCCACTGAATCCTAGAATCCGCATTGTCCAGAGCCACTACGACGCGATTGGAAATCGCCGCCACAAACGCATCCTCACGGTCGCGGCTCAGACCAGTCACATCGAACTCTGGTCCAGAGAAGAGCCTGCCGATCATCCGCATGGCGGATGTCTTACCGCTTCCTTGTGGGCCAAGGAATGCCGGGATGATTCGGGTCTGTCTCAATGCCGGGAAAAAATTCTGTAGCAACCACACTACCAGGAGCGTCTTTTCCTCTTCGCATGTAAGGGAACCACCATTGTCGAGAAGGAACTGGTTTAGCAGCCATGCGAGCGCCCCATCCCGCTTGAATTCCACTGCCCACGGCTGAGCCTCAGATTCCGTGAGGAAAAGGATTCCGTCATCTCCGTTATAGCCTTGCTCCCAGTCTGCGCCGCGCTCCCTTTTCAACACGCCCCCGCCACCATCGGAGATGTGAAGCATTCTGGTCCGCAAGTCATAAAAACTCAGCGTATGGACTTCCACGGGTTTTGTTCGAGCTGCTTCTGTTTGGAAACAGTCCAACACGAAACGGAACTGTGTCTCAGTTGCGCTCAACCCTGAAACGCTTGATAAGAGATGCTGGAATGACTTTTGCTCAAGGTCATAGAGCCTTCGCTCTGATTTATTAAAGTAGAACCCCCGCCCGTCCGCCGTCTGGCACAGAAAGCCCTGCTTTGAATCGAGCATTGCCCTTCTAACCACGTTGCGGATCATGCGGCGTTTATCGAAGGCCGAGTCGCCGCCCAGCACGATGTCACGGATGGCCTCTTGGAGTGCCGCGCTCCCTGCAACCGCTCCCGCTCCCGCTGGCATCTCGACACCGTTTCGATATTCGATAACTCTCTCTGCGTGCGTGTTCATTGCTTTATCAACTCGATCCTCGCCTCGACACCGGCGACCGCTAGCGCCAGTGCCCGCGCCATCGCCGCGTCAACGCTGGCCGTGTCCGCCTTAATAAGGACGCGCTCCGGGGCCGCTGGTGCGGGGGGCAGAGTTTCCAGGGTGCGCTCGACCAACTCGGGGTTTCGCACCAACTCGCGCTCGAAATTTCGCAGTTCCTCCGGCGTGTGGCCGCTCACTGTCGCACCTCACGGGCGGGGATTGTTCCTTCGGCAACGATTCGATCAATTTCGGAGGCCGGAATCCGAACGGCACGCCTCCCCACGCGCACCCTTGCCAAGCGTCGTGCTAAGAGCCAAGCGCGGACCGTTGAGGGTTTGAGATTCAGTGCCTCAGCAGCCTGAGTAACAGTAAGTAGTCTCATTTTTTTCTCCGTCGCGCACGATGTGACTTCGCGTGCGTGCATTTATAGTGGTAGCAGTTCCCGTTATGCGGAGTACACGTGAACAATGCTGCTGCTGCAATTTCCACACGTGGAAAATGCAGGCACGGTATTTTCCACACCCTGTCGGCTGCTACTCTTGCGGGTTCCTTCGGCGGGTCTTCCGGTAGGATTCGACTGCTTCTATGGTTAGATTTTCGCTTTTGGCTTCCAATATCCGCTGAATCTCTCGGCTGGTTTTACCCTCATCATCAGCAAGTGCCCAAATCAGTTCGGCCAGTTCCGCCTTCCGCTTCCGTCCTGGTTTCCGTTTCTCGATCTTAAGTCCCGGCGTGTACCTAAAGTGTGCCTCGACGGCCTCATGGTACATGTCTCGGAAAAGCCTGAGACCATCTTTCATCAAAGCCTCGAACACGTCTGTAGAGACGCCGGGTTGGCCCGGCAGGGGCGGCGGCCACCCCTCTTTTATCGCCCGCTCGACGCTTCGGCAAAGCTGAAGCATCGCTTGAAGCGGTGACGGGTCGCGACCGTCTTTTTCTGCTTTGGCATAGAAGTCATCAAAGAACTCCTTACTAGCTTGGCGAAAGGCTTTGCATATTTCCCGAACCTTGCCAGTCGTCCCGTCCGCTTGGGTTTCCATCGCCACCTCCCGCATGGCTCCCGGTTTTGAGGTGGTCGGCAGGCACGGCGGGATGCCCATGCTTTTCGGGGATCAGCCTAGCCGACCTCTGAACAGACGCATTCTACCATCCATCTGCCCACTATTTTTCGCCGGTCGACAAACTGGACAACCGCGTTACGGTTCTGGTGGGCGACGCCCCGGAGCCTTGCACCGCAATTGCCAACTATTTTTCACGGGTCGACAAATGTGAGCACCATTTCTCGTGGGCGGGCTTGGCTCCCAGCGTCGCCCTAGAATTCACCCAATGAAATCAACTGGTTCCCATAGGGGAACTTTCAATTGCCGGTCGGCATCTCTGGGGAGGCGAGAGAGCGTTAACAGCCGGGTTTTCAGAAAGTTCCCATATGGGATCATAAGTTCCCATACAGCACCCTGCGGGGGGTGACGTGTCACCCCTGCACCCGGCGCGCAGCGCCGCACTGCCGCCTCGCACTGCGCAGACTACCAACTGAGGGCGTGCTGGCGGCGGTCTTGGCGGGCATGAAGGCATCGCTCCTTAAGCCGCCAACATGGTGTGGATTAGCATCACGTGGCGCATACGCTGGACCTAGCCGCCGCGTCCATGCGGAAAGCCTGCGTTGCAGCCGTTTGACAGAAAAAAAAGTTCGACTTATCAATTTCCATGAGCGGGCAATTTGCCGGGGCAGCTCCCACAACACTAACCGGCAACCGAGAGGAGGAATCAACTGTGAATCACCAGATGAGATTGACGCTTTCTACCGTCGAAGCTCCGGCGGCCCGGAATGGCGACCGGGAGGCAAGCGACACCGCCTCGCCAAGCTGGCGGAGCGTGATGCCAGCACCACAGGCAGCGCCACAGCCACGGGGTAGAGAACCGAAGCCCCACGGCGGCCAGAGCGCGGCGCCGGGCAGGGACCCGCTCCTCACCGTCGAAGAATTTGCCAGCGAATTGCGGGTCACGCGGGCCTGCGTTCGGAAGTGGATTCTGACGCGGAAAGTTGGGGTGGTCAAGGTCGGCAGATTGGTTCGTCTCCGGTCTTCCGAATTGCGCCGCATTGTCGAGGAAGGGTCCCGGCCCCGCGCTGAAATGCGCTGAAAAAGTGCTTGACTTATTAACCCAATCAGCTTAGGATAACAGTATGACAGAAAGCGATCTGAGGAAATTTACGAGCTGGCTTGGGAAGCGGAGCTATGAGGTGCGATTGCAGCGGTTCGGCATCGCGCGCATCCGGGAGATAGCCCGCGAGAATGGCAAACATGGGGGCAGGCCAACAAAGCCATGGAACCAACTCAGCGACGCGGGAAAGCGTGCCCGCCTGTGGCGGGAAAAGGAATCATTGAAGGGAGGGAAATGAAATGCTTTATAGACGCGGGAAAGCAGGAATCTGGTGGTACTCTTTTGAATTCGGCGGGAAACGCATTCATGAAAGCACCAAGAGCGGATCAAAGACCGTTGCGCGGGATGCCGAACGCGCCCGCCGAAGGCAGCTTGAGCAATCCTGGAATCAGATCACCAAACGGATGTTGCCGCCGGCATTCGAGCGAGCCGCCGATGACTGGTTTGAAGCCGCCAAGCCGCATCTGGCCGAACGCACCAAGGCCATTTATGGTGACGCTGTGCGGCTCCATCTGAAACCGGCGCTCGGGTCACTCCTGGTCTGCGATATTGACGCGGGCCGGATTGCTTCCTATCAGGCCAAGCGCAAGGCAGAGAAAGCCTCAGCGCGAACGCTCAACAAGGAATTGCAAGTGCTCCGAATGATTCTGAAGCGTCACAAGCTGTGGGCCAACCTGCAAGGCGATGTGAAGTTTGAGCGGGAGCAAGATGAAGTCGGCAAGGCGCTATCGCGGGAAGATGAAGCGCGGCTCCTGAATCTCTGCGCTCCCAATCCCTTGCTCGATACCGTGGTGACGCTGGACCTCAACACGGCTCTTCGGACCAAGGAACTGCGCTTGCTCCGATGGAATCAGGTTGACCTCTTTAAGCGTACACTCACGGTCGGCAAGTCGAAAACCGAAGGCGGGAGCGGTCGGCCCATTCCCTTGAATGCTCCCGCGTATGCGGCCTTGGTGAAGTGGGCGGGCCGCTTCCCCGAATCCAAGCCTGAGCATTTCGTTTTCCCGGCGTGTGAAGATGCCCGGATTGACACCGCCAAGCCCGACACAAGCAAGATTGACCCCTCACAGCCTACGAAGGGATGGCGGACCGCATGGCGCACGGCCACGCGCTCTATCGAGTGCCCGAAGTGCGGCAAGCGTCAGAATCCGGGGGCCTCCTGCTGCAATCCCGAATGCAAGGCCGACATCTCCGGCCTGAAAAACCCGCTTGCCGGGCTGCGCTTTCATGACCTTCGCCACACCTGTATCACCAAGCTGTCCGAAGGGCAGGCGAGCGAGCAAACCATCATGGCAATAGCGGGCCACGTCAGCCGGAAGATGTTGGAGCACTACTCGCACATCCGAATGGAAGCCAAGCGAGTCGCGTTGGACGCCATCGCTCAGGCACCCAATCCGGCCATTTTTGGGGCAGGGTCACACCAAATTCCACACCAAGTCGCAGAGAGCGAAAATCGGCAGGTTGCTAACTCTTTGAATTGATTGGTGGGCCTGGGTANNACCTCACCCTTATCAGGGGTGCGCTCTAGCCAACTGAGCTACAGGCCCGTTCTTCCTCGCGGGGGGAGCACGCACGGAGGCTTTTGTCACCTGCGCGAGAGAATTACCAGTATAGGCAGAGGCTCAAATTCACGCAAGAGGAAACCGCGCGCAGGGGTTGGAACTTAGCGCGGTTTTCTCGCTCCGGGTCTGAGAGGACGCGGGGTGAACAGGTGGCGGAAAGACGCTTCCCTACTGTCATCCTACGCTGTCGTCTGCGCACAGGCGTTTAACCCCCTCACCCACCGCCTTGCGGTCCCCCCTCTCTGCCAAAGGGGCGAGGGGAAAAGTACTTGTAGTTTTGGCACGTCACTTCTCCCACCGTGGTAGTGGTGTCATTTCAAATTGGGCACTTTTCGAAACACCGGTCATTCCCGCGAAGGCGGGAATGACGGCGCTTGGGATCCCCCGTGTCTCGCAAATGACCCACTACCCCCCGCCGTGGTCTTTTGGCGGGCTCTGTGGTACAAAAGTAGTAGCGGGTTACTGCGGGCTTTGCTGCTTTAACTTTCATCAAGAAGTGCGCTTCTGCGCCAAGGACTTGACCTGATGCCGAATGTTCGCAAAGACGTTCTTCCCAACGGGCTGACGATTGTCACCGAGACCATGTCGTCTGTCCGTTCTGTTTCGGTGGGTATCTGGCTGCGCACGGGGGCACGCCAGGAGCGCATCGAGGACAACGGCATTTCGCACTTTATCGAGCACATGCTCTTTAAAGGGACTAGGAATCGCAGCGCGGAGGACATCGCTCGAGCGGCGGACTCGATTGGCGGTCATCTGGATGCCTTCACCGCCAAGGAGACCACCAACTATTCCATCAAGGTCCTGGACGAGCACCTGCCCCGGGCCTTTGGCATCCTTGCCGACCTGGTGAAGAATCCGCTCTTTGAACCCGCGCACATCAAGAACGAAAGCCGCGTCATCCAGGAAGAAATTAAGATGGTGGAGGACACCCCGGATGACCTGGTACACGAAATCTTTACCCAAACCTATTGGCGCGGGCACGCACTGGGGCGTCCGATTCTGGGCACGCGCCAAACCGTGCGGGGGTTCGATCGCCAGCGCCTGGTGAGCTACTTCCGCCGGCATTACGCCCCCAACAATCTGCTGATCGCCGCCGCGGGCCACATCAAGCACTCCCAGATCGTGGACCTGGTCCGGAAAGAGTTCGGCGATATGCCTGCGGGCACTGCCCTGCGGACTGGTCCCATCCCGGTTCCCCACCCCCACCTTCAGGTGCGGCATAAAAAGGATTTGGAGCAGGTCCATCTCTGCGTGGGCTCGCCCTCTTATCCGCAGCCGCACAAGAACCGTTTCCCCTCCTACATTCTCAATTCGGTTTTGGGGGGCGGCATGAGTTCGCACCTCTTCCAGAACATTCGCGAAAAGCGCGGATTGGCTTACGCGGTGTTTTCCAGTCTCAGCAGCTTTCGCGATGCCGGCTGCCTGAGCGTCTACGCGGGCACCGCCGTGGACAAGGCGCAGCAGGTCATCGAGTTGGTGCTCAAAGAATTTTGCGAATTGAAGTCAAACCCCATCAGCCAGGAAGAGCTTCAGCGCGCCAAGGATTATTTGAAGGGAAGCCTGCTGCTCAGTCTCGAGTCCTCCACCAGCCGTATGGGGAATGTGGCACGGCAGGAAATGTACTTTGGCCGTTACATCTCCCAGGATGAAATCGCGCGCAGCGTCGACGCCGTCACCGCGGAGCAGGTGCTGGCGGTGGCGCAAGAGTTCTTCCGCCCCGACCGCCTGGCCATCACCGTCCTCGGTCCCATCAACGGCCTCAAGCTCAAACGCGCCGACCTCGGGTGCTAACCCGTATCTTATTCTTTCTCCCGCCCCGCATTGTTTCGTCCAAGTTCGCTGGGGTCTCTTCGTAGGTGACGCATTCATCACACTATATGTATGCGGCATGCGAGACTTTGATGGAGCCTTGCGCACTCCTCCCATCTCAATTGCGTTCGCGTTTTTGCGGGAATATACTTGCTTCTCCCGGGGGTGTCTCCCCGGCCACTCTGACTGGGCGCGAATCTAAAGCGAGGTGCGAACATGCGCAGTAAACTTCTGCTGTTAGTAGTTCTGGGGCTGCCGTCGATGCTGTGCGGCCAAACCCCAAAGCAAATTCCCCCGCAAGCTGTGGACCGGATCGCGAGGGAAGTCCGGCATCAGCTCATCATGCTCCCCTACCTGGATGTCTTCGACAACCTCATATATACAGTGAATGGTTACGACGTGACCCTGAAGGGTCAGGTCACCAACCCCACCCTCAAGAAAGATGCGGAAAATGTGGTGAAACAGATCGAGGGAGTGGAAAAGGTTGATAACCAGATCGAAGTGCTGCCACCCTCCGGCATGGACGATGGCCTGCGCCTTCGGCTCTACCGGGCCATATACGGATTTCCGGCGCTGGAGAAATACGACATGCCCGTAATCAAGCCCATCCGGATTATCGTCAAAAGCGGGAACGTCATACTGGAAGGAGTGGTGGATAACCAGGCCGACAAGGACATGGCGGATCTCCGCGCCAACGGCGTCGCCAACGTCTTCTCCGTCACCAATAACCTGGTGGTCGCCAAAGGGAAGTAAAAGCTGGGCAGGCAGACACCGAACGCTTGGCGGATTTCTGTGCCCCGCGGGTTTGCTTTTCCGAATTCTCGTGATCCGTCCTATAATCGCTTGTACCTCTTTTGGGCAGGAATCGGATTATGAGGCGAATGAGCGGGGCAGTGCGGGTCGGGAATTTAGGCCCAGGTGTAAGACTGCGTGTCTTCCTCCCTGCCCTACAACCTGTGCCCTGTGCCCTGTCTCCTGTTCCCTATACCCTGTCCACTATGACCTGTACCCTCCCGCTCGTCACTCGTCACTCATCACTCGTCACTTCCGGCCGCCAGGAGGCCGCATGAGCCTGCGCGTCTGCGTCCTGGGCAGTGGCAGCAGGGGCAATTCCACCCTGGTGGCGACGGAGAAGACGCGCGTGCTGGTTGATGCAGGCCTGAGCCGCCGCGACACTTACGCACGCCTTGCTGCCGTGGGCGAGCGCACGGACGGCTTTGACGCCATCCTGATTTCTCACGAACACATTGACCACGTAAACGGCGTGCGGCTGTTGGGAATCGATTGGAGGGCGCCGATTTATATTACCCGCACCACGCACGAGGTGCTTACGTGGGACCCCAAGCTCGGCGCCTTTGAGTTCATTACGCCGGGCGAAAAATTCATCGTCGGCGACATCGAAGTCGCGCCATTTTCCATCCCCCACGACGCCATGGATCCCGTGGCGTTCACGCTGGAATCGGGGGGGATTAAGATCGCAGTGGTCACCGACCTGGGTTATGTTCACGAAGTGGTTAAGCAGAGAGTGAAAGGTTGTCAATGTCTCATCTTCGAGTCGAATCACGATTTGGATATGCTCAAAGTGGGGCCCTACCCGTGGCACGTTAAACAGCGGGTGATGAGCCGCCACGGCCACCTCTCGAATATGGCAACGGCGGGATTCCTCATGGAAGACTTTGATGGCGCGGCCCAGGTGCTGGTGCTCGCCCACCTGAGCGAGACCAATAATCACCCGGAAATCGCGCGCCTCACCGCCGAACAGGCGCTGGCGGAGCGCACCCGCGGCGAGCGCACCGCATTGCACGTGGCCACCCAGGCCGCACCCACGCAGGTCTTCCAATTTGGGTAAAAAGGTGAATGATCATGGAAAGTGTGACCTCGCTGGAACGGACCATGGCCGTGCTGGATCACCAGATTCCCGATCGCGTGCCCGTGGCCCTGCACAATTTCCTGATGGCCGCCCGCATGATAGGCGCTGATTTCGCCGAGGTGATGCGTTCCGGGGAGCTGCTTGCCCAGGCTCAGCTCGCTGCCTGGAGGGAATTTGGACACGATGTAATCATGCATGAGAATGGCGTGTGTGCGGAAGCAGAGGCGCTGGGGTGCGAAATTCTCTATCCGCGCGATTCCGCCCCACACGTTAAGAGAACAATTCTAAAATCGCTTCACGACGTGGCCAAGCTCACCCTCCCCGATCCCGAAAAGACCTTCCCCTTGAATGAACTCCTGAAGGCAACGCGCATCCTGGTGAAGGAAACCAGGGGGAGGGTGTTTATCATGGGACGCGCCGACCAGGGTCCGGTGGCCCTGGCGTTGGCGCTCTTGGGGCCGGAGAATTTTCTGCTGGCGGCCGGCGATGACACCCTGCGGCCCCGGATTTTGGAGTTGCTGGATTTTACCTCGCGCATGAATGTGGTTTACGGTGAGGCTCAGCGTCGCGCCGGAGCGCATGGCAGCAGCATCGGAGCGGTTGGCAACAGCCTTATTTCCCCCCAGATGTACGATGAGCTGGAGTTGCCGGGAGACCGAAATTTCTGCGATGCCATGCGCGCGGTCGGCTGCCGGAGTTTTGTCCATTCGTGCGGCAACGAGACGAGAATGCTTCCCCATCTGATCAGCTCGGGCGCTGACTGCCTGGAACTCGATCCGTTGACGGAGCCGGGAGTTTGCAAAAAGTCGACGCAAGGAAAGGTTAGCGTCCTGGGCATGCTGGACCCTCACGGGGTGCTTCGCCGCGGAAATGCGGAAGAAGTCCGGAGCCACACCCTGGACGTCATGCGGGTTATGGCGCCCCAAGGCGGCTTCCTGATGGGCCCGGGATGCAGCCTTCCCCCCGAAACTCCCGAGCTATCGATCCACACCGTCATGGAGTGCGCCAAAACTGCGGGTGTCTATGCAGTCGACGGGACCCTGCCGATGCTTAACCCATAGTGTAGTGCCTCAGAAATATTGGCACTTGTAGCGCCGACCTTGAGGTCGGCACCTGCCGGGCTGTGGCCCGGCGCTACAACTCCCGGCCGAAGCACGTGCTTCCTGACCCGAAGCCGGCGGTTGTGGTAGGATGCCCACTGCGATTTTCGTCCCGGTGGGGCTGGAAATTGCAAATCACAAAGTCAAAATCACAAATCCTATGATACCCCGCTACACACGCCCGGAGATGGGCCGCATTTGGACCGACGAAAACAAATTCCAGAAATGGCTGGACGTGGAAATCGCCACGGCCGA